>CAYQBZ010000257.1:3961-5348 GCA_964415855.1 uncultured Rikenellaceae bacterium | reverse complement strand
TGCCAGGGGAAGCCTGTCTTCGGCCAGACTTATAGTGCTTACTGATGAACAGTCAGCATCGGCAAGCGAAATCCTGGCGGGCGCCATACAGGACTGGGACAGGGGTGTGATAATGGGACGCCGGACATTTGGGAAAGGACTGGTACAGAATGGATTCATGCTTAATGACGGTTCAATGATACGGCTGACCATTGCCAGGTACTTTACTCCGTCAGGGCGCCTGATACAGAGTCCCTATGATGAAGGCTATGACCAGTATATGGCTAACTTTTATAAACGATACACCGACGGGGAACTCATGAACGCTGACAGTATCCATTTTCCCGATTCTCTGAAGTATAAAACGCTTGTTAACAAAAGGACCGTTTACGGCGGCGGAGGAATAATGCCTGACGTTTTTATAGCCGCAGATACTGTCTATAACTCAAATTATTTCAGCCGGCTGGCAGGCAAAAATGTACTGAACTCTTTTGCTCTCGAATATTATGATAAGAACAGGAAGATCATAAGTTCCAGGTTCAGGACCTTTGATGAGTTTAATAAAGGTTTCGGGTATAGTCCGGAGGATATTGCGAATTTTATTGCTAAAGGTGAAGCTGAAGGGATTAAATATGACGACGAACAGTTCAGAAAATCGAGAGATGAGATTCTTCTTGTACTAAAGGGACTTGTTGCATCGAATATGTGGAACACAAGCAATTATTTTCAGATTATTAATTCAAATGACAAGGTAATAGCCCGGGCTCTTAAAGTCATTTCAGACCAGAAGCAATATAATAATATTCTGGGTTACAGGTAAACAGGGTATTACGGATACATAATGAAGTTTATTGCTAAAACTCTCTACGGGCTTGAAAAGGTGCTTGCTGAGGAGCTTGTAGCCCTGGGTGCCGGTGATGTAACTGCAGTAAACAGGGCCGTCCTTTTCTCCGGCGATAAAAGCCTGCTTTACAGGGTCAATTACTGCTGCCGGACAGCTCTGTCGTTTTTGATGCCGGTGGCTGATTTCAGGATAAGCTCAAAGGATGATCTTTATACTGAAGGCTGTAAGATTGAATGGGACAGGTACATGGATATTAATGACACATTCTCAATAGTTTCAGTTGTCAGCTCAACCCATTTTGGTCACACAGGTTATGCCGGGCTCGTACTTAAGGATGCCATAGCCGATTTTTTCAGGAAAAGAACCGGTAAAAGACCATCAGTAAATACATGCGATCCTACATTGCTCATAAACCTGCATATAAGCAGCGACCAGGTTACAGTGTCAGTAGATTCTTCCGTTGTCCCTTTGTTTAAGAGAGGCTACAGGCAGGAGCAGTCGGTTGCTCCTCTAAATGAGGTTCTTGCAGCAGGAATATTATTATTGTCGGGATGGAAAGCATCC
>CAYQBZ010000257.1:0-3951 GCA_964415855.1 uncultured Rikenellaceae bacterium | reverse complement strand
AATACCCATTGAGGCAGGACTGATTGCATGCAGGATCCCTCCGGGGAAATTCCGTGATTTCTATGGATTTGACCGATGGAAAGATTTTGACAGTCAGTTGTTTAAGACTATTAAGGCTGAGTGCGACAGTGAAATCCGGTCCTCACCTGTGATGATATCTGCCAGCGATATTTCAGAGGAGGCCGAAGAACAGACCGGAGCCAATGTCGCAAGGGCCGGACTGAGGGATTGTATAAGTATAGAAAGGACAGGTTTTGCGGATTTAAAATCATCTGTTGCTGATAGTTACATCTTTATGAATCCGCCCTACGGACAAAGAATTCAGCCGGAAGATGTAAGCCTTTTATACAGTATGATTGGTACAACTCTTAAACATAATTTCCCGGGAAGCACTGCGTGGTTGTTGACATCTAATAAAGAAGCTCTGAAAAAAGTAGGACTTAAACCAAAGGAAAAGCTGACTCTTTTCAATGGTGCACTGGAATGCACTCTTGTCAAGTATGAAATGTACCGGGGAACAAGGAAAATGAGGAATTGAGATCGCAAAATATATGTTGTTTATCACATTAAAAGATCGGTTTTATCAAAAAGTATTGTATAAATTAAAAATCCTGAATGTGGACTAGTTATAATTTGGTAACTTCATATTTTTATTATATTTGTTATCGGAAAACTGATGACCTCATCTTAAATGAAGCTTAAATGAGCTTTAATATAGAGAATTACTTTTCAAATCAGTCAGATGGTGATATTATCCTGTTTTATAAGGGTAATGTAGATTCGGACGTAATTAATCATGTGCTTGATACCGTTGAAGATAAAATGGTTCAGGTAAATGAACAATCAAAGCTGAGGAAAAAAGTATATAATGTTCTTGTTGAAAGCCTGCAGAATCTGTATCATCATGTCGACAGGGTACCTGAAGACTTTGAAGATCAGACTGCCGAAAAATACGGGTTACTTGTTGTAAAGAAGGTTAAAGATGGTTATAAGATCATAACAGGTAACTTTGTACAGGCCGAAAACGTTGAGAAGCTTGAAGAAAAGATCAAGAGGATCAACAGGTCAAGTCATGAGGAGATTAAAGAGTTATATAAATTTATCCTGAATCACCAGCGCATCTCAGCTAAAGGAGGGGGAGGTCTTGGCCTGGTGGATATAGCAAGAAAGACAGGCAATAAGCTTGAATACTCCTTTAACGAGTATAATGAAAAATACTCGTTTTTCTATCTCAACATTTTAGTGAACGAAGAAAAGTAAATAAACTTTTAAACCTGATAAATATGGAACCGATCATCATTGAAGGAACCCCAAAAACTCCGACTGTAAAATTTGATGCAGCTGAAGGTGTTTTTGAAATCAAAGGACGCTCAATTCCTGAAAACTCAGTCGAATTCTATAAACCTCCGGTAGACTGGCTTGACAGTTATAAAGAGACACCCCTGTCCAAAACTGTGGTAAATATTCGTCTTGAATATTTCAATACCAGCTCGTCAAAATGTATCCTCGATGTTTTTAAGAAACTCGAAGCAATTCATAAGGCAAAGAATGAGGTTGAAGTAAACTGGTACTATGAGGAGGATGATGAGGACATGCTTGAAGCAGGAGAGGATTATGAATCAATAATCAGAGTCCCGTTCAAAATGATTGAGATTGTAGAATAGCCTGGGAACAGGTTATTCATCGTTAGATCGGTCATTCCAGGAAATAAAGGAGGCTGTCTCTTCTGAGGCAGCCTCTTTATTTTGTATGTATGGCATCTAATCGGATCCTTTCATCTTTTTTCCCATAACCACTTCACCTGAATCGAGAGCTTTCTTTAGAAGCCTGAAATAGAGAACCAGGTAAAGCAGGATAGTCATGACCCAAAGTACTATCACGTTAATTATATAGGTATCGACCTGGCTTCCAAACACCTGTTTTGTAGGGGAATAAAAATGTGCCCTAATAAACTTGTATCGCGGATCCATAAAAATCGGATCTATTTTCTGAACAAGTTCACCCTTATACTCAATTAAACCTTTTGTCTCATTCTTGTTTACGGCAAATTCCTCAAGGGACTTGTTGTGATACTTATCTCTTAATTCGAAGAACCCGTTTTCATCCTCGTCCTTTAACTGTTCAATGAGGACATTCCTTTTATTGTCGGCGTATTTATAATAGTCGATGTAATATCTCCTTAATAATTCAACATAGTTCAGAGCAGCAGTAGTAACTTCAGGAGTTATCCTGTCAGGGGTAAGATCCTGAGCAAAGGTAAATTTGATATCGGGAAGTGCTTCAAGCTCCTTTTTTATTTCATTTGAAACGACAAGAATGTTATTATTAAAATCTTCTCTCTTGTTATCCATGTTAAGATCATTTGAAATAAGTTCCAGCCTTTGCTTTAGTTCCGAGCACCAGAAATTCCTTTTATAATTACCCTTGCTCCGCATCTTTTCAAATACGTAAAACTGCTTTTCAAATTTATTGTCCATGAACTGTGTTACAGCAAGAGCCTCATATCCCCAGCGTGCTGTAATGAATTCACCGTATACCGGCACCGTTACAGGCGATGACAGGGGAAAATCCGGATTTAACTTTTCGAATTTAACCATTACCCCGCTCAGAATTATCTGTGGAATAACTAGGAAGGGTATAAGGATATAGATTGTCACCACTGCTTTAAAGCTGTCGGAAATCACCAGTCCCAGCATATTAGCCCCTGCCCAGCACGAGAAGAGAACAAGCCAGTACTCGAACAGCATTCCCTTTATTCCTGTAATACCGTTACCTATCAGAACAAAGGTAAAAGCCTGAATGGCCGATATCGCAAACTGTACGAAAACCTTCGACATAAGGTAACTGTTCCAGCTGAGATTAAGGAAGGCCTCTCTTTTCAGTATCTTCCTGTCTTTTATTATCTCTTCGGCACTGACCGTGAGGCCCATAAAGATGGCAACGATTACTGACATGAATATATAAACCGGGAGGTTGCTGTTCTCATATAGTGTATAATGGGCATCAGTTGTGCTCTCATCAAAATACCTGATGAGGAATGCAAGGAAAAAGGCGAGCACCGGCGCTTCAAGGAGTGTGATAAGGAGATATTGTGTATCAGCTATCTTTGACAGTATATCACGCTTTGTGAAAACAATGAACTGTTTAAGCTTGTTAGGGGTCTTGAAATTGATTTCAGGTATAGTTGTACCCCTTTCAAGCACATCCTCCTTCTTTTCGGATTTGTAATGATTACTCCAGTCGGCAGGAGATATCCTTCTTATATCAGTTGGCTGACCACTTTCAGTAAATACCTTGGTCTCAACGATATTAAATATCTGTTCAGGATTTACGTTTCCGCAAACATAGCATTCACTTTCGTTATAGTTAGCCTGCTCAATTTTCCTTTTAAAGTATTCAATTGAATCAATAGGATTACCATTATATATAAGGTATCCGCCTGTATCAAGGATAATCAGCTTATCGAACATCTTAAAGATATCGGAGGAGGGCTGGTGTATGACAATAAAGAGAAGCTTACCCTTTCGGGCCAGCTCCTTCAAGAGGTCCAGTATATTTTCAGAGTCGCGTGATGAAAGGCCTGAGGTGGGTTCGTCAAGGAACATTATGGCCGGTTCGCGGATGAGCTCAAGTGATATATTGAGTCTTTTCCTTTGTCCCCCGCTGATCTTTTTGTTAAGCGGACTGCCAACCTTCATATTCCTTATCTCATAAAGGCCGAGATTTTTAAGTACTCCGTCTACCCTTGTAATAATATCTTCTTCCGACAGGTTATCAAAACAGAGTTTGGCATTGTAATAAAGGTTTTCGAAAACAGTCAGTTCTTCTATCAGGAGATCATCCTGTGAGACATATCCAATAAGTCCCTTAACTTTCTCTTTTTCAGTATGAATACTGGTACCGTTTATTAATACTTCTCCGTCATAAGGTGCGTTTGTGCCGTTTAACACG
>CAYQBZ010000256.1:0-5364 GCA_964415855.1 uncultured Rikenellaceae bacterium | reverse complement strand
TCCCCAGGATACCACCAGGCTAAAGAATATACCCAGCAAGGCTATACCAACCACAGCACCTGCAGATACAATCCCGGCCAGTCTTGCCGGCACAAGTCCCCCTATAAAAATTGTTGCGATGAGGATTTGAGTCGGCCAGCGTCCGTTGCAAAGTGAGAAATTATTTGTAATGATGGCTATCAGGCGTTCCCTGGGACTATCGATAACCCTGGCAGCCACAACTCCGGCTGCATTACATCCAAATCCCATACTCATAGTCAGGGCCTGCTTCCCATGTGCTCCTGCCTTGCGGAAAAGATTATCCATATTAAAAGCAACACGCGGCAGGTATCCGAGGTCTTCAAGCAGGGTGAATATCGGGAAGAAAATTGCCATTGGAGGCAGCATAACTGCAATTACCCACGCCATCGATAAATAACCTCCGTCAATTAATACTCCGGTGAGCCACCAGGGTAAATTTATTGAAGCAGCCAGGTTCTTTAATAAAGGATGAACAGTATCGATCAGCAGGGAAGCCAATAAGCCCGAGGGATAATTCGCCCCTGCAACTGTAAGCCAGAACACTATTGCCAGCATAAGAAACATCAGGGGAAAGCCAAGCCACTTACTGGTTACAATCTTATCAATTTTTATATCGAAACTGTAAGCTTCCTTTTCCCCTAATTGTTTAACAGTTTTTTTAGCGATCCGTGATGCATCCTCGTAAATCGATTCGATTATTTTGTCGTGAAAATCATTACCTAAATCCCACCTGATCAGATTAGCAGTTGATATTATTTCTTCACCCATAGATCTCATGTTATAATTTAAATTTTGTAATGTCTAGCTTTGAATATTCACATCTTCCTCATGTAAATTTCCGATATCACCTGAACGAACAGCATCAATGATACTGTTATCACCTTCGAGCAGGCGCATGGCTACCCAATTCACATTTGGCAGTCCGGGAAAAGCTTCATGGATTTTCTCTGAAAGTGTTCTAATGGCATGATTGAGTTTTACTGAACGGCTCTTTATTTTAGGTGGTTTACAAACATATCTCCCGCTTGCAACATCATCAATGGCCTGAAGCAGTTCGTTCATCCCCTCTTTTCTCCGCGCCGCAGCCGGTATAACAGGTATCCCCAACTCTTTGGAAAGTGCGCGGATATCTATTTCAAGTTTGTTCCGTTTGGCTTCGTCCATTAAATTAACACATAGCACTGCCCTGTCGGTAAGTTCAAGTATCTGTAAAATCAGGTTCAGGTTCCGTTCCAGCCGTGTAGCATCTGCAACGATTACAGTTACATCCGGCTGGCCGAAAAGGATGAAATCACGGGCAACTTCTTCATCCGTGCTCGTTGACAATAAGGAATAGGTACCAGGCAAATCCACCACTTTAAAACGTTTTTCGTTATATAAAAATCCACCCTCTGCCCTTGAAACAGTTTTACCGGGCCAGTTACCTGTATGCTGATGCAAACCGGTAAGGTTATTGAATACAGTACTTTTACCTGTATTGGGATTCCCTGCCATGGCAATGACATAATCGACATTGTCAAGGCTTAAGCCAAGTTTTATAAGATTAGCCCTGTTATGAGCGGGACAATTTGCACAATTATCTGCAATATACATCTGCTTTTAATTTTTACGGTTAATAAATACATAATCGGCATGTTGTTTCCTGATACCAATAGTGGTCCCCATTACCCTGTAACCTGCAGGATCACCTGAAGCACTTTTCATGACTACTGATATCGGACTTCCGGGAACAATACCCAGATCCATCAGGCGTCTCCGCTGCTGCCCCCTGCAGTTGGGAGAAATGCCAATAACTTCGGCATGCTCACCGATCTTCAAAGCAGATAATAATTCATACTTCGGCTTTTGTTCCACCTGAGCCGAAATCCTCTCAACCGTTATAGAGCCGGCAAAAAGAGGAGTCAATATGCATTCCTCTCCATCCTTAACAAAGGTGATCTTCTTTTCAGTTACATCGGTAACATACACCTGCATGCCCGGATATAAACCCAGTACCAGTAATTGCTCATAGATGCTCCGGGGTTCATCTTCCAGGTGGATAATACGTCCCATCTCACCTTCCTTCAGCTTACTTAAACTAATCCCTTTGGGTTTAGGTAAATCTCCCTCAACAGTAGGAATCGGGTCGCCATGCGGATCGAATACAGGATTACCCATTTGTGCAGCCAGCTTTTCTGTTTCTTCTTCTGTAACCAGGTGCTCAATACGACAGGCTTCTGTATGCCAGTCTGCAGGGGCAACACTCGTCTGGTCAGCCAGATAGTGTTCCAGTATCCTGTGGATCCTTACTATTCGTAAAGCATAGGAACGACCTGCATCACTTAAGGATACTGCCTCATTGTTCATATCGATTAAATCCATGCTGATCAGCCTGTTTAACAGTCGATCCGCTTTATCTGCGCTGATATTCAGATGCCCGGCGACGCTGTTCATATCGCAAGGCATTTTATTATACTCACAATCGAAAATAAATTTCAAGGCATCCTCCAACAAGGCCCTTTTATTGTTTCTTCTGAATCTTGAAATTAAAGCCAGGCCACCTTTATCAGGCTTTAAAAACCAAAATAATATCACTATAAGAAGCAAGCCTGTCAGAAGGGTAATTCCTGGTTGTATTAGTAATAATCTTAACATTATTAATAGTTAAAAAGTTTTGAAATCCAATTTTGCATCAGTCAGGTAACCGACAGGTTAATCCTAAACTTATAAAATTATCGATACTGTTTTGTATGCCGATACCTCCCGGTACATCCAGTTGAAAATTCGGGAGAAGCAGATAGGTCAACCCGGTATCCAGTAAATGTTCTGCATTCCCTTTTTCCGGAAACCAACCATAGCCCTCAATAAACATACTCAATTTATCTGTGATTCCCCCACCCAGTGAAATTGAATAGAAATAATCAGGTATGGTTGTTTCACCATCCCATTCTGCCCCTAAATTATATCCAAGAGAGAACCTGTCAGAAAGTGTATGGGAAAAAGCTATCCTGATATTAGCAGCCGTATATGCAGGCCTGAAATCTTTATCAGCTGTAAATGGTAAAACCAGTCTTCCAAGAAGCGCTACTTCAGGTTTCCATTTATCCTCTTCAGCGATCTTTACTTTAAAACCAGCATATAGTGGACTTAATCCTGAAATGCTTTGGCTTGAGTCCGGGTCCTGAATTTTGTTTTTTCCCCCAAGATATTCAAGTCCCAGACGAAGCTCCATGTTTTCAAATAAGCCATATCGTAATAATGTTGTATTATATGCAAAAGACTTTTCTTTAGTTAACCCGGTTTCATTATTCTCCATTAAAAAGCCGGTCTCAATTTGTAATAATTTACGTGGTACGACAGCAGAGGATTCTGTTTGGTCCGGTCGGTCCGTTATTAACTCAGAACCTTTATCCTGTGCTTTAATAAATGTTGGAAATCCGGTTAATATAGTTGTAGAAAGTATAAATTTCAATCTCATCTTTAATTTTCTATAATTGTCTGACATAAATGATATCAGTAAAATCTTTGTTCAGAAGAATTTTGTTTTCGTTTATTTTAATTTCAGTCATCATATTAGCATCATATTGTTTCTCAACTTTTATAGTTGAACCTATAGCAAGTTGAACCGAAGTGCAAAACTCAAAGAATTCCTTCTCAGAACTGAATAGCCTTGATATTTCATAGATATGTCCTGCGGTTGCCTTTGAAAGCAAAATTTGCGAACTGTCTGATTCTCTTTCTCCGTTCAGGGCCGGAATAGGGTCCCCATGAGGATCGGTGCTCGGATAACCTAAATACTTTTCAATTTTATCCGCAAGAAACCCGGATGTGAGGTGTTCCAGTTGCTCGGCTTCCCTGTGAATTTCATGCAAACTCAGTTCCAATGTGTTATATAAAAAAGATTCCCATAGCCTGTGCTTACGAATTACATTCAAAGCAAGCTGATTACCAGATGGGGTAAGTGTTAAAGGTTTGTATTTTGTATAATTCACTAATTTCTTTACAGCCAGTTTTCTGGCCATATCAGTTGCGGCAGCATTAGTGATGTTTAATAACCTTGCTACTATACTAAGCCTGGTATCAGTACTTGCCTGCTTGCTCTGGTTATAAATTGTCTTTACAAAATTCTCTGTCGAAACTGTCATTTATAGTATGGTTAACTTAATTTTTAAGCATGCTTAATTATTTAAACAAAAATACATAATAAATGTTCAAATAATTGTATTCTCACCCTGAAAATGTTCAGATCAGCTTCTTATTAATGGCACGGGAATAAAGAGAACCTGTTTTGTCGAACGAAGTCAGTTATGTATATCGGAGTACGGGTTTTCAATTTCAATTCTGCCATAAGTTGTTTTGAGGATTCACATCCGGGAGCTGCCAATCGGGATCAATCACCACCAAACGTAATGGTTGCGTGGAGTGATGAGTATAAACGTAACTGCTTCCCTGTTGCCATATTTCAACCGGAAGGTTTATCACGCTCAGGGTACCGTTTGTTTCAGTAATATTTATTTTAACAGGCATTGCCATCTTCTGAAGATTGACAAGTGTTATCTGTGCTCCTTTTGCAGGATCATCATCCACATAACTTACACTCTTAATGCCCTGATCCAATGTCCAGGTCTGATCTGCATCCGGGTATCCGAAATCCGGTAGTCAGCCTCAGCGATTGAATTGCCTTTGACAATTCTTACTGATTTAAACCTGAATCCGTTGGTAATGGCCGGAATATTCTCGGCATAACTGCCGCGAGAACCTTCTTTAAATAAATTCTGTCCCAGTTCCAGCCACAGGTAATCCAGTTTATCCGGACTGTTGTTAGTATAGGTAATCGTTTCAACACCAGAAATTATATGTGCCACTGTATCAAGTGTTACAGCTATATTATAATTAGCTCTGTTTTTACCTGCAATTTACCTGTATCCATGTCAAACACAGGCTTTTTTTAATAGATAAAGGGGATGAACTTTTTCGTCTTTTTTTGATATTCTTCAAATTGATGTCCGTATTTCGATTTTAAATACGTATCAAGTTTGGGGATATTATAAAAGTTGAAAAAACAAAACAGAAAGACTGGAACAGATATTGAGTACCAATTTCTTGTTAATAAAGCATAAGCTGAAACCCATATAAGATCGCCAAAATAATTTATGTGCGCTGAGTATTTAAATAAGCCAGCCGTATAAAGTTGACCTTTGTTTTCAGGCTTTCGTTTCCATATGTCCCTGGCCAGCTCTGATCCAGTATTTAAGAAAGAACCAGATAGAAAAAGCAGGATTGCAATTATCTCCACAGGATCAACCTTTAGATCTGTCTTGTATCCAAACAGAGCAAATCCAATATAATATAATGCAAAAGCAA
>CAYQBZ010000255.1:296-5372 GCA_964415855.1 uncultured Rikenellaceae bacterium | reverse complement strand
GAAAGAGGTGTAGATGATCCATTCAGGTCCATCACCGTAAGCGTGAATTCGCTGGTACCATCGTAGGCCAGATCCACCTCGATATTGGTCTCGACGTCATTATAAGTGAACCCGTCCATTACATTATCTGTATTACGGACACTTTTCACCGGCACCGCCTCATCAGCACCATCCTCTCCCGATCCCGGTGCATGATTAGCTTCAGTACCTGCATCCCATAAGCTTATCATTCCGGTTATGTTACCGGTCAACGGCGTATCACCGTTAAAAAGGGCCATGCCTCCGTCTGCCGGTGCATAAAAAAGGTCGTTGGATGCTCCGTACATAGTGGCGAAAGACAGCTTATGACTCCTGCCTGCATGGAATTTAACAGTAAAAGTATGACCGGGAAAGGCAGGACCGGCATTTACTTCACCATCGGGAATAGTCTGAGCTCCTGCAGAGAAATAATCATAAGCGGTGGAGATGTTTTCCACTTTTATATTAAAACCGGCAGTGACAACTTCTTCCTTTTTACATCCTGTAGTAAATAACACCAGCGGCAGGATTGCCACCAGTAATAAACGTAAACTTTTCATAACATTAATTTTTTGGTTTCATGGAACAAAGTACGGCCTGAAGTGTCACAGAATATTCACAGGACCATAAAACGTTTATAACGATTTATGTTTTTTGTAATTTATTAATCCTGTTTCTGTCAGAATCGCTTCACTCTCATGTGGCAATAGGGAGTACCCCCTTTATGGAAATAATAATCCTGGTGGTATTCTTCAGCGGTCCAGAATGTTGAGGCAGGGCTGACTATTGTGGCTATATTGTAGCCCTTGCTCCTGAGGATATTAAGTAATTTTTCGGCCGTCGCCTTCTGCCGGATGTTATTATAGAATATCTCTGATCTGTACTGATCCCCTATATCCGGTCCCTGGCGGTTAACCTGGGTAGGATCATGGATCTCCAGGAATAGCCTGGCAATCTGCTCATAATTTGTTTCTGAAGGATCAAATATCACCCTCACAGTCTCTGCATGGCCTGTCAAATGAGCAGATACCTGCAGATAGGAAGGATTATTCACGTGTCCTCCCATATACCCTGATACTGCTGATTTGACACCCGGCGCCTGCTGCAAATAATATTCAACACCCCAGAAGCATCCACCTGCAAAATATGCTGTATCTTCCGCAGCTGTTACTGTACTTCCTTCCGGGATGAAAAGTAACGACACAGAGTTCACGCAATGCCTGGTATTCTTTGCAGTAAATCCTTCATTTAAGAATACATGTCCAAGGTGAGCTCCACATCTGGCACACGAAATTTCCGTACGCATACCGTCAGGATCTGGTGTTCTAATTACCGCGCCCTGTATCTCATCATCGAAACTGGGCCATCCGCAGCCCGAATCGAACTTGTCGGACGAACTGTATAAAGGGGCTCCGCATCTTTTACAGACGTAAGTACCTTCCCCGAAAAATTTATCATATTTTCCTGAAAAAGCCGGCTCAGTGCCTTTATCCACTATCACATACTTTTCAAATGTGGTCAGTGGCCTGAGGCTGAGATCACTTCTGCTATTCTCCCTGTTCTGGGCACATCCACACAAGGTGAACATTATCAATAATCCTGAATTAATCAATCGTTTCATAGTTCAATACTTTATAAGTTATTAATATACATTACAATACATCAGATTCTCTGCCGTGACCGCCTAACCGGGCCTGATTCCACATCGTGCCGCGACCGGGGTGAGAGTCTTTAGATTTTGTAAAGTAACCGGTATACTATTACAGGATTATCACAAAAGATACAAGTATTTATCACAGTTATATGATACGTGCCACTGGCAGATCGAATATGAAAGTCGTACCTTTGCCCAGCTGGCTGAATACCCTTATCGTTGAGTTATGAAGCTCAATTATTTTTTTAACGATGGCAAGCCCCAGTCCCGTTCCCTGTGGATCCTTGTTTGCCTTATAATATCGCTGGAAAACATGTTTAAGGTCCTCCTGGCTGATACCTTTTCCGGAATCCATGACGCTGATCTCAACTTTTTCCGGATCGGTGGAATCGATCTCAATATTTACAGTATCTCCTTCTTCGCAAAACTTGATTGCATTATCAATCAGGTTCTGTAGCACCCTGTCTACCATCGAAATATCGGCTTCAACGAGAGGCAGATCCTTGGCTATGACAGTATTAACACTGACACCTTTCTTCCGGGAAATAATCCGGTATTTATCCGTTATGTCATAAACCAGCTCAGCTATTGAAAAGGGTTCTGCAACAGGTTTAACCTGCTGCGCCTCCAGCTTCGAAAGCTCGAATAGATCTTCCACCATACTTTTCAGCCTGCCGCAGTTCTGGTAAATTATCCCAAGGAACTTTTCCTTTTCCTCCTGTTTAAGGCTGTCCTTATTAAGCATCAGCGTTTCAGCATATCCCTGAATGGAAGCGACCGGTGTCCGCAGGTCGTGCGAAACGTTACTTATAAGCTCTCTCCTCAGGTTGTCCATACCTTTCATTTCCTGTATATTCTGCTCTATGGTATTAGCCATGTCATTAAAAACATGGCCTATCCTGTCGAGCTCACCCTTGCTCCTTACACTGATCCTTTTCGAAAGGTTTCCCCTGCGAAACTCATTGATGCCCTCAATTATAGGATTTAATTTATTAGTAATGAACCATATAGCCAATAATCCCACCAGTGCTGAAATTATCATGATCATTATCACCGAACGGATGGATAATCCAATTATATAACTTCCGAGCACGACCTGTGAGGCAGATACAAATTCCTGGCTCGCCAGTACAATATAGATATATCCTGTAAGCTGGTCACCGTCATAAACCGGTGCTGCCGAGAAGATCTTATGCTCCCCGGGATTCCTGGGGTCATCCCCATATATAATCGTATGTTCAGGATCATCCACAAACTTCTTTACAGGAGACAGGTCAACACTTTCCAGCTTAACAACCTTATCGGGTGCTACATATTGCAATATCCTTCCATCAGGATCCAGCAGGTAAACTTCCACAATGGGATTTATTACCATCATTGAGTGCATAATATCTCCTATCCCCTCTTCACTTATCCTCCCGTTCTTCAAAAAGGGCCTTATCATTGATATTGTGTTCTGGGCCAGGTTACGGTTTAGGCGCTGATTTACCTCTATCGAATATTTCCGGGATGAATCCACCGAAACGTACAGCACCAGTGCGGCAAAAAGAAACAGGATCAGCAGAAATATAGCCGAAACCTGTAAGTACAACCTGTTAAATATCCTTGTTTTTTTTAAGTTCATAATGATTGGGTATTACTTTAGTTTTCCCTGAATTTGTAGCCTACACCCCATGTGGTGAGGATATATTCAGGATTCCTCATATCTTTCTCGATCTTTGATCGCAGCCTGTTTATATGTGAATTGACTGTGTGCTCAAATCCTTCAAATTCGTAGCCCCAAACCTGGTCAAGCAGTTGTACCCTTGAATATGTCTTGCCCGGGTTAGAGGCAAGGTGGACCAGAAGGTCAAACTCCTTCGGGGATAGTTCCACCCTTCGTCCCTCAACCTCAACTATGCGCATTCCTGTATTGATGTACAGCCTGTCGTAGTGATATTCAACATCCTCTTCATCATTACCCGCGGGCTTGTGGTCCGTTCTTCTAAGTACTGCCTTGATCCTCGCAAGAAGCTCCCTGATACCGAATGGCTTTGGGATATAATCATCGGCCCCCAGTTCAAGGCCCAGTACCTTGTCAATCTCCTCCGACCTTGAAGTGATGATCAGCAAAGGAGTATTGTTCTTTTCCATCCTTATCCTCTTACATACTTCCAGTCCGTCGAGATGAGGCAGGTTAAGGTCGAGCAGGATAAACCGGTAATGGTTGTTCAGGGCTTTCATGAGTCCCTCCCTTCCGTCATACGCTTTTTCGGCTTCCAGGTCCATGCCTGCAAGATGAAAGGCGATCAGGTCGGAAATATCCCTGTCGTCCTCTATAATAAGAACTTTTTCCATATATAACTGTAATAATTACGCTATAAAGGTATGAAGGAATTATCACAGAAGTATCACAAAATAATAAAGCAGTACCAGGCGGACCTGAAAACTGGTCGAAGTATTAAGCTTTTATTTCCTGACTTCCAAGTAATTTATTATTTTTAACCTTACATTCAAAAGGATAATAAGCAATAAATCTAAACACAAATGGAACGACATCATCTTTTATATACCTTTATCCTTCTGGCTTTCATGGTACAGCCCCTCTCCCTCCGGGGACAGGAGGTAAACGGGAACTTCGATATTGTCTACATCGGCAACAGTATAACCCAGGGGGTGCAGCTTGCAAATCCTGGAGAGGAGGCTCCGCCGGCATATGCCACAAAATATTTCCGTACACTTAAAGGTGTGGAGTCGGCTGCATTCCTTAACCGGGGACGAAGCGGATATACAACCGTTAATTTCCTGCCTGTTGCCGGCAGTGAGCTGTCGAAAGCAACAGAGGCTGTAAAAGCTTTCCACACAGACAATACACGCCTGCTGGTCTTCTCAATAATGCTAGGGACAAATGACAGTGCGGAGGAAGGCCCCAGGGGCGCTCCCCTGTTGCCGGAACAGTATTATATCAATATGAAAGCGATAACCGATAAACTGATTGCAGAATTTCCCGGCTGTAAAATAATATACCAGCGACCAACCTGGTATAGCATGAACACTTTTAACCGTTCGCGGTACCTAAAAGCCGGACTTGAGCGCCTTCAGTCCTACTTCCCTGAACTCCGGTCACTCGTATCAGAATATTCAGTTACAAATCCAGATCAGGTATCAGCCGGTGATACCACCGCTTTCGTATACTTCAGGGATAATTACCGGACAGAGCTCATTCCCGAGAATGGAAACGCCGGCACCTTTTATCTTCATCCGAATAAGAAGGGGGCAGAAACGCTGGGGAGATTCTGGGCCGAAGGTATCTATCGGGTACTGTTTCCCAGGTGACAGGGAAAAGAAGGGCTGTAAGAAGAAGGGACCGGGAAAAAGAAGATATGACGCCCTTCTTAATACAGCCTCTTTGTAATTCTGATCAG
>CAYQBZ010000255.1:0-286 GCA_964415855.1 uncultured Rikenellaceae bacterium | reverse complement strand
TTTTACAGCTGTAAAACTTTCATCGTCACTATTAAAGGTCAGAGTCCTTTTTCTCCTGTCATATCTGACATTAAAATCCTTATAGCCTCCGTATTTATTGCCATTAACGAAATATTCATCTTTATTTACAGGGATAAGGTCAACTGTCCTGACATCACATCTCGGAAAAAGCTTCAGGATATAAAAACCGCTTATCAATCCCTGGCTATTAAAGGAAAGCTGCATTATCAGTTCCGCCTTTTCAAAATGATACGCCAGTGAGTAATCTGTTCCATAAGGGGTACTG
>CAYQBZ010000254.1:0-5380 GCA_964415855.1 uncultured Rikenellaceae bacterium | reverse complement strand
TTGTCATTACGACAATGAACTGATATTCATAACTTAAAATTAAGATGAATAAAAAAATCCTGGTTGATCTGATGAAGTGCCGTCAGTGTAATGACTGCTCGGTTTCATGTTCTTATGATTATCACCCGGGGAACAATGGTATGAAGCACATTCTTGAGAAAGCAGTCTTCAGCTTTACCTGCAGGCAGTGCGAGGATGCTCCATGCATACTGGTCTGCCCTGTTGAAGCTCTGGAGAAAGACAGTTCTGGGATACTGATCAGGTCTGTAAACCTGTGTGTGGCATGTAAATCATGTGTGACAGTATGCCCGTTTGGCACAATGCTGAACAGCTTTTTTGAAGTAAGAAAATCTGTATGTAATTACTGCCATCTGAATGGGAACAGCGGGAGAGTACTGTGTGTTGAGACATGCAGGGAGGATGCCTTGATTATTACCAACTCAGATGAAGATCCTGCTAATAATATTTACAGGTTGAACGATAAAGTTCTAGTAAAAGAACTTATATGGGAAAAGTTAAAGCATGGATAGCTAAGAAAATGATAAGAGACCTTTTTTATTTCATTGTTTTCCCTGGAATGATCTTTTCTGTCCTGGTTGGCGGGATCCTTTCCTGGTCCGACAGGAAAATCACTGCCAGGATCCAGTTCAGAAAAGGGCCTCCTTTTCTTCAACCCTTCTATGACCTTGGTAAACTATTCTATAAGGAGACCATACTGCCAAAATACGGGGCAAGATTAACCTTTCTTGCAGCACCGGTATTTGCGTTCTCGAGCGCCTGCCTGGCAAACGTTTTTATACTCCTGCCCGCTTTTTTCCCAGATGCCGGATTCAAAGGAGACCTGATCGTCATTTTCTACCTCCTGGCTGTTCCGTCACTTACCTATATTATTGGTGCTCTTGCATCGGGAAATCCTATCGGGGCAATTGGTGCCTCACGTGAGATGAAGCTTGTAATGTCGTATGAGCTGGCATTTATTCTGTCACTTGCCGCTATAGCCATTAAAACAGATATGAGTCTTACAATTAGCGACATTCTTGCCAAACAGCAGGCCGAAGGTGCACTTATCGGCAGTTTGTCGGGTGTTATACTTTTTATAGTTATACTTTTCGTGATCCAGGCAAAACTGGCACTGGTACCCTTTGATATGTCAGAGGCAGAAGGAGAGATAGCGCATGGAGTCTTCATGGAATACTCAGGATCTGCTTATGCCCTTATCAGGATGGCCAGGTATGCCATGTTGCTTGCCCTTCCGGCGTTGATGGTTACTCTCCTGCTTGGAGGATTCAGGTTTGAAGGATTGGAAATAATCTGGTCAATTCTCAAGCTGGCCCTGATTCTACTTCTGATAACCCTTATAAGGAATACAAATCCAAGGGTCAGGATCAGCCAGGCAATGAGGTTCTTCTTTATATGGATGAGTCTTTCTGCACTTGCCGCTATTGTTTTATCAATTATTAACTTGTAATAATAAATAAGGTGGGCCTTGGTAGTTATTGTTTTAAGAAATCATTATGGGTCTTCCATTTTGGAGGAGCCTCCTGCAATAATTGCGATATCGAGATACTCGACTGCCTGACACCCAGGTACGATCTTGAACGCTTCGGAATCCAGCTTATCGGCACCATCAGACATGCCGATGTGCTGCTGGTATCGGGATCCATTAACAGGAAATGTCGTGAGCGTCTGCTAGAGTTGTATAACCAGGCACCTAAACCTCTGCTTGTTGTGGCATTCGGGGCATGCGGCTGTACCGGAGGAATATTTGCAGAAGGGATACCATTTGCAGGACCTGTAGACAAGATAATTCCAGTTGATGCCTATATACCAGGATGTCCCCCTAAACCAGAAGCAATAATTGCGGGAATAGTAAAACTAACCGGAAAGAAGTGAATCATGGTAAACATCAATTACGACATACTGCCCGAATTATTAAAGCTGAATTTTAATAGCGACATCCGCAGGATAATCATCCGGCAAAGGAAAAGGCTGGTAATATATATCCGCAAGGAAGCATTGCCTGAGATTGCCAATTATTTTATAGATGAATTGTCGTACCGGTTCATTATTGCAACAGGCATGTTATCTGACAGTGGTTATGAGATTATCTACCACTTCAGTGATGATAAGAATGGGTATGTAATTAATCTTCTCACGGAGCTTGATAAGAATAATCCGGCGATTGAATCGCTGGCGAACATCATCAATTCAGCTAACTGGATTGAACGCGAGATACATGAACTGTTCGGAATACAGTTCATCAATCATCCAAACCTGAGCAGGCTTATATCAGATGGAAACTGGAAAGAAAATGAATTCCCCTATGCCAGGAAAAAGGGCAAAAAATTATAACCTGTACGTGATATGAGTACAAAGACAATTATACCAATCGGACCTTACCACCCGCTCCAGGAGGAACCGGAGCTGTTCAGGCTTTATTGCGAAGGGGAAATTGTAAAGGATATAGAATGGGAAACAGGTTACAACCATCGCGGTATTGAAAAGATCAATGAGTCAAAAACATTCGACCAGGTCTTTTTTGTTGTGGAAAGAGTATGTGGCATTTGTTCCACATCTCATCCTTTCGCATTTGCCAATGCGATGGAAGAAATTGCAAAAACAGAAATTCCCGACAGGGCAAAATTTATCAGGACAATTATCGGGGAACTTGAGCGCTTGCATAGCCATCTGCTATGGGTCGGACTTGCAGGACATTTCCTGGGTTACAACACTGTTTTCATGTGGGCATGGAAATACAGGGAAATTATTCTTGAGCTGTTTGAAAAAATTACAGGTAACCGTAACAATTATGCCATGTTCAGGATCGGAGGAGTCAGAAGGGACATTCCAAACTCAGATATCCGCGGTATAAAGAAACTACTTGACACCCTGAAGCCCAAGGCCGATCTTCTGACAGGAGCTGTGATGGACGATCCTGTGATACATGCCAGGACAAAAAAAATAGGAATACTGACTAAAGAGGATATAAGAAGTTACGGAGCAGTGGGCCCCACCGCAAGAGCTTCCGGCATACCAACAGATACACGCAAGGATGATCCGTATGCTGCATACCCGCTCATTAACTGGAAAGTTATCACCTCTGAAGGGTGTGATGTCTTTGCCAAGGCTGAAGTGAGGCTTCTCGAACTTTACGAATCAATCTCAATAATCGATCAGTGTCTTGACAAAATGGCATTACTTAAAGAGGGTGAAATAGTTGCTACCGTAAAGAATATACCTGAGGGTTTGGGATTTGGAAGAGCCGAAGCACCGCGCGGCGAAGTCTTTCATTTTGTTAAATCGGATGGCTCAAACTCACCTGTACGGCATAAAATAAGAGCCCCCAGCTATGTGAATGTTGCCACTTTCAAAAAATCCTGCATAGGACAGACTATTTCAGATGCAACAATTATCCTTGCTGCTGTGGATCCATGCTATTGCTGCACAGAAAGGATGGCCTTTGCTTACGATTACAGCTCAGGTAAGAAGATCATGAACGGCCTTGATCTTATCAGGCTCTCACAACAGAAGACAATGGATCTCAAAATGAATATGTAAAACGACTGTAATGAATGAACTTCTTTATATTATCGGGATACCTCTCATAGCGGGTTTAATTCTATTTCTTCTGCCTTATTCGATGAGAAAGATCTCAGGTTTTATTGCTCTTGTTATATCGGCTTTTGCCCTAGGTGTTGCAATAGTTCTGTTTCTCGATAACAGTCATTTTACACAGGGTGAATTATGTCTTGCCCCTGGTCTGGCGGTCTGTTTCCCGCGCTATAATGAATTTCTTGGCAAATCTGGTGGATTGATGTTCGATAATATAGCCAGACTAACTGTTATGCTGGTTAATTTCTTCAGCTTCCTTATTATATTATACTCGCTTGCCTGCAATAGTAAAAAATCCAGGATTAAAGGTTACTACTCATATATTCTGTTGAGCTCCTCATTTTCGTCTCTTGCAGTACTCGCCGACCATCTGCTCTTCTTTATTTTCTGCTGGGGGATACTTGGAATCCTGCTTTACAAACTCATGGATGGTTACGACGAAGAGAGTGCATCGGCGGCCAAGAAGACGATGATACTCGTTGGGGCATCTGATACAATAATGCTGATAGGGATAGGCATAATCTTTAAGATAAATGAATCATTCAGTATTTCATCAGGAGTAATACCGACAAATACAGCACTTGGAGCCGCCGCATTGTTTGCCTTACTTATCGGAAGCTTCACAAAAGCCGGAGCATTTCCTTTTCATACCTGGCTTCCTGATTATGCAAAAAAAGCACCTGCCTCCTCTACAGCGCTTCTTCCTGCAGCTCTGGATAAACTTGTTGGCATCTATTTCCTTTTCCGTATCTGTACATCTCTTTTCACCCTGACGGAACTCATAACATTGATCCTGGTGATTACAGGAGTGGTCACCATCATATCAGGAGTGATGATGGCACTGGTTCAGCATAACACAAAGCAACTGCTTGGATATCATGCAGTCTCACAAGTTGGCTATATGGTCCTCGGATTAGCTCTTGGCAGTCCTATTGGTATTGCGGGAGGATTATTTCATATGATCAATAATGCCTTATATAAATCGGGGCTGTTCCTGGTAGCAGGAAATGTAGAGGACAGGTTTGGAACAGACAATATAGAGGACCTTGGAGGTTCAGCAAAACTCATGCCAGTTACTTACCTGGCAGCAGTGATCTTTTCACTGTCAATTGCAGGTGTTCCTCCTCTGAACGGATTTGCATCAAAATGGCTCATTTACCAGGGCATTGTGGACTTTGGCCATGGTAGCGGAATTGCCAATCGTTTATGGATGTTATGGCTTGGTCTTGCAGTGGTGGGATCTGCGCTCACACTGGCCAGTTTCATGAAATTCCTCGGAGGAGTTTTTCTTGGAAGGTCAAAAAACACTGCTTCATTTAATTATCAAACAAAGACTTCTATGATGATCCCTGTGTCATTACTTGCACTACTATGTATAATTACCGGATCGTTTGCTACCCGGTTTGTGATCCCATCAATAATCAAACCTCTTTACTCCGGCTTCGATTACCCGGGAATATGGCAGTCAGGAATGGTAGCTACACTTGTGGCCGCCTCAATAGTAATAGGAGTCCTTATCTACCTGGCCGGCAACATAAAGACATTCAGGGTGGAAGACAGTTACATAGGGGGAGAAAAAGATCAGGATATCAACAGGGCAAGCGTACTGGATTTCTACAGGACAATAAGCTCTAACAGGATCTTCTCCGGCTTTTATAGCGCAGCATCTAAAAAATGGTTTGACCTTTATGATATCGGACAAAATATTGTCCTGTCGGGGAGCAGGATAGCCAGCTCCTGGCATACGGGGATACTTCCGTTTTATATT
>CAYQBZ010000253.1:0-5380 GCA_964415855.1 uncultured Rikenellaceae bacterium | reverse complement strand
TGAATTTTTCATTTTTGATGAGATCAGGTTTGACCAGACTCAGAATGCGGGTTTTTATCAGATCGATTCTGATGAAGGAGCCTGGAATTCAAACCGGATCGAAGAACCCAACCTTGGTTATAAGCCAAGTTACAAAGGTGGATATTTCCCGGTAAGTCCGACAGATACATATGGTGATCTGCGGGCAGAAATGGTTAATGAAATGAGAAAGATAGGTATTAAGGTGGAGGCCCATCATCATGAGGTAGCTACCGGAGGCCAGAGTGAGATTGATATGAAATTCTCGGATGTCCTGACCATGAGCGATCAGCTTATGTGGTATAAGTACATTATTAAAAATGTGGCTTTGCGACAGGGGAAGACAGTAACTTTTATGCCCAAGCCTATTTTTCAGGATAATGGAAGCGGGATGCATATTCACTTCTCGATCTGGAAGACGGGAAAGAATTTGTTTTCAGGCAATAAATACGCCGGGATGTCTCAGGAAGGTTTATGGGCAATAGGAGGAGTATTGAAGCATGCTGCTGCCCTTCTGGCCTTTGCAGCTCCGACAACAAATTCCTATCGCCGGTTGGTCCCTGGTTTTGAAGCACCTGTCAACCTGGCTTATTCTGCCCGGAACCGTTCAGCAGCAGTGAGGATTCCAATGTATTCAACCAGCCCCAAGTCAAAGCGGTTTGAATTCCGCTGCCCTGATCCTACCTGCAACGGTTATTTGACTTTTACCGCCATATTAATGGCAGCCGTGGATGGCATTGAAAATAAAATTGATCCGGGCAAACCTCTTGATGAAAACATATATGAGCTCACCGGGAGAGAAAAGGCCCGTATCAAAAATGTTCCGGGATCCCTGTTTGAGTCTTTGATGGCCTTACAAAAGGATAAAGCTTTCCTTACGAAAGGCGAAGTGTTTACTGACGATCTTATCCAAACGTACATAGAGTACAAAATTAAGAATGAGATTCAGGAATTATCCCTGCGTCCTCATCCTTTTGAATTTGCACTTTATTACGACAATTAATCAATATCGGATTTTTAAACGGAGAAGAAAGGTCGCCATTATGGCGACCTTTCTTTTTTGAAATATTTTCATAAGTGTCAAAAAACAGGGGGTATTATATCAAAAAATGCAAAAAAATGCAAAAAATAGTGCCGTTTTGGGGGGTAGTATTCAAAAAAAATGTATTTTTACCGCTCGTAATGAAAAAACATCTTTAATATAAAATTATGGCAGAACTTAGATTTAGTGCATTAAAAGAGGTATTCAACAGAGTGCCTCTTGAGGTTACAGCTCCGAAAAGAATTATTTCCGAGTATTTCGGGGAGAGTGTTTTTGATCTCCACAAGATGGAGGACTACCTGTCACACGATGCGTATAAGGTAGTGAAAAGGGCTATCAGTGAAGGGAAATCACTTACAAGGCATGAAGCCGACCAGGTAGCCACAGGGCTGAAAGCATGGGCTATAAGTAAAGGAGCAACACATTATACTCACTGGTTTCATCCCCTTACTGACGCTACGGCTGAGAAGCATGACGGATTCCTTGAGTTTGGAGATCATGGAAAGGTAGTTGAGAACTTTTCGGGTGAAGTTCTTGTTCAGTCGGAGCCTGATGCTTCGAGTTTCCCGAGCGGGGGTATACGTAATACATTTGAAGCAAGAGGGTACACTGCGTGGGATGTTTCATCGCCGGTATTTATTGTTGGAACGACGCTTTGTATCCCTACAATATTTGTCTCCTATACAGGTGAAGCTCTCGATTATAAAGCTCCTCTTCTGAAAGCCCTGTCTGAACTTGATCGTGCGGCTGTGGATGTATGCCAGTACTTTGACAAGGATGTAAACAAGGTAATAGCAACCCTTGGATGCGAGCAGGAATATTTCCTGATTGATGAAGCGCTATATTATGCAAGACCTGACCTGGTACTTGCAGAGAGAACTCTGATGGGTCATCAGTCATCCAAGGATCAGCAGCTCTCCGATCATTATTTCGGGTCAATTCCTGAAAGGGTGATGTGTTTCATGGAAGACCTTGAAACAGAGGCCTATAAACTGGGCATTCCGGTAAAAACACGTCACAATGAGGTGGCTCCTAACCAGTTCGAATGTGCTCCTGTTTTTGAGGAGGTTAACCTGGCAGTGGATCATAACCAGCTTCTGATGGATATAATGAAGAAAGTTGCCCGTAAACATAAATTCAGAGTATTATTACACGAAAAGCCATTTGCCGGGATAAATGGTTCGGGCAAGCATAATAACTGGTCAATGGCAACCAATACAGGGGTTAATCTCTTATCACCGGGTAAGAATCCCAAGACAAATCTCCAGTTCCTTACCTTCCTTGTAAATGTTATCAAAGCAGTCAACGACAGTAATGATATACTCAGGGCATCGGTAATGAATGAGACAAATTCATACAGGCTGGGAGGCCATGAGGCCCCTCCTGCAATAATCTCAATTTTTGTCGGAAGTTATCTTACAAATATGCTGGTTTTTTTTGGAAGGTAGGTCACTGATAAGAAAATGACCCCCGCACAGAAAACAGAACTAAAGCTCGGTATAGGGAAAATTCCTGAAATACTGCTCGACAACACTGACAGAAACCGTACTTCTCCGTTTGCATTTACAGGGAACAGGTTCGAATTCAGGGCAGTGGGTTCATCAGCCAACTGCAGCACGTCGATGATTGTACTTAATGCTGCCGTGGCTCACCAGCTGACTAAGTTTAAGAAGGATGTCGATGCAATTATTAAAAAGGGAAGAAACAAGGATGAAGCTATTTTCCAGGTCCTGAAGAAGTATATTCTTGAATCGGAGCTTATTTTGTTCGAGGGCGATAACTACAGCAAGGAATGGCATCTCGAAGCCGGCAAGCGTGGATTGTCAAATATCTCCAGTGTTCCGGCATCCATAGGGCAGTACCTGACAAAGCAGTCGAAAGAGGTTTTAATCGGATCCGGGGTGTTTACTGAGAAAGAGTTGCACAGCCGCGTTGAGGTTGAATATGATAAATTTACAAAAAAGGTGCAGATAGAGGCAAGAGTTTTGGGCGATCTTGCTATAAACCACATAGTACCCACCGCAATAAGGTACATGACAACGCTTGCGGATAATATCAGGGGTCTGAAGGAGATATTTGGAAATACAGAATTTGAAAAACTTGGCGGGGCAAGGAAAGAGGTGATACTTACTATCTCAGAACATATATCAATGATAAAGAAACTGGTCTATGAAATGATTGAGGAACGTAAGAAGGCGAATGTGATTGACGATTCATTTCAGAAGGCAATTGCCTATGAGAAGAATGTCAAGCCTTATCTCGATAACATCAGAACCCATATCGATAAGCTTGAACTTATTGTAGATAATGAGATATGGCCTCTTCCCAAATACAGGGAAATGCTGTTTACCCGTTAGAAGCTTATAGTTAATGGTGATAATAGAAAAGGATTCCTGACCCGGGGATCCTTTTTCGCTATAATAAATATAGAATGACCTCGTTATAAAATATTACCAGGTTTCTTTAAATTGATTACTTTTATGATCAAAATTCAGTCGGCCTTATGAAGCGTTTAATGCTCCTTGTAATAATATTACTGATCGCCACTTCACCTCAGGCATCTTCACAGAAGCGTAAGGCCGACAGAGCCTATGATGCTTTTAATGCCGGAGAATATTTTGAGGCAATAGACCAGTTCAAGAGTGCATATTCCAAAACAAGGAGATCGGACAGGGACGTCAGAACCGAACTTGTTTATATGATTGCAGAATGTTACCGGCTGATAAATGATCCGAGAAATGCCGAGACCTGGTACAAACTGGCGGTAAGATCCTCCACCTCCAGACCGGATGCCCAGTTCTGGCTGGCTGAATCGATGAAGAAGAACGGGAAACTTCAGCCTGCAATAGATGAGTTTAAAAAATACAAGCAGATCGCACCGGCTGATGCCAGGGCTGACCAGGAGATAAGGTCGTGCGAACTGGCTATTGACTGGATGAAGAATCCGGAAGCATACCAGGTTGATGAGATCAGGGACCTTAATTCAAGATCCTC
The DNA here is from genome assembly GCA_964415855.1 of uncultured Rikenellaceae bacterium. Classification (GTDB taxonomy): domain Bacteria; phylum Bacteroidota; class Bacteroidia; order Bacteroidales; family VadinHA17; genus LD21. The sequence continues at coordinate 1,326 of CAYQBZ010000253.1, read as the reverse complement.
AGATTTTAGTCCTGCCTACGGACGCGATGATTACGGACTGGTTTATTTCACCTCCTCGCGCGATGATGCAGCCGGGAATAAAACTCACGGGGCAACGGGACAGGGATTTACCGATATCTTCGAAAGCCGCCTTGACAAGAAATCAAAATGGAGCACGCCCTTACCGGTTGAGGTAATAAACAGTGAGTCTGAAGAAGGGACACCCTCCTTTTCATCTGATTTTCGTGAGCTCTACTTCACCAGGTGTGAAGCAGGCAAACGGGAAAAGAAAGGTTGCGTAATAATGTATTCCCAAAGGTCGGGTGACACCTGGACTATTCCGAAAAACCTGCAAATACTTCCTGATACGCTTGTTGCTGCCCATCCTGCTATTTCCCCCGATGGAACAACTCTTTATTTTGTTTCTGATATAGCGGGAGGATCAGGCAAAAAAGATATCTGGAAGGTAACAAGGAGCGGTGATGGCGCATGGTCAAAACCCGTCAATCTCGGCCCTGATATTAATACACCCGGAGATGAGCTTTTCCCTTATGAGAGGGAAGACGGCACCCTTTATTTCTCATCCGACGGACAAATAGGAATGGGCGGGCTTGATATTTTCAAGGCACAGCCTCAGCCCGACGGCAGCTGGGTGGTTACTAACATGAAGCCTCCGATAAACAGTTATGCCGACGACTTTGGCATAGCATTCGAGGATAACAGTGAAAAAGGAATTTTCAGCTCTACAAGGAAGGGAAGGGGTAATGATGAGTTATACTCCTTCGAACTGCCTCCTCTCCAGTTTAATGTGACCGGACTAGTAAAGGATGAAAAGACTGGTGCTCCAATAGTCGGATCAACAGTGCAGATGATTGCAAGTGACGCGTCCAACCTGCAGGCTGAGACAGGTACTCCCGGTGATTTCAAATTTCCTCTTAAACCCGATGTTGACTATATATTCCTGGCCTCAAAACAGGGATACCTGAACGGGAAAGAGAAAGAGACCACCAAAGGGCAGGAGAAGAGCCGTGATTTTATGGTGACAATAATGCTTACAGCAATTGATAAGCCAATTGAATTACCTAATATATTCTATGACTTTGGGAAATGGGACCTTCGTCCTGAATCGATGGTATCCCTTGATAAGCTTGCCGAAACCCTTACAGATAATCCGAATGTGACCATAGAACTGATGTCTCATACTGACTCCCGCGATACAGAAGAGTATAACCTTGACCTTTCACAAAAAAGGGCTCAGTCGGTCGTCCAGTACCTCATAAACAAGGGGATTGAACCTGAACGAATGTCTCCCAAAGGATACGGTGAATCAAGACCCAAAACAGTAGA
>CAYQBZ010000252.1:0-5426 GCA_964415855.1 uncultured Rikenellaceae bacterium | reverse complement strand
CTTGCTATATTGCCCATATACATAAGCACAGGCTCAAAATCCGGATTTATTCTTAATCCCGCCTTTAAAACAGAATCGGCTTTCTGATATTGTCCTGTATTATTTAAAGCCCGTGCAAAATTATAAAAAATCAACTCATCCCGATCATTTATTTCCAGTTCATTTGTAAAATAATTCTCTGCATCCTCACTCCTGCCTGCCTCCAAAGCCTTATAACCATAGTAACCCTCCTTCGATCTTCTTTCAATGACAGCACAAACCGGAACATCGCCTGCGTATACAACGTGTATCGCATCCGAGGGAGGCCAGATATTGTTATGTAGCTGGAAAGGGGATACATACCTGCTTACAGCGATAGCATAATCCCAGTCATACTGACTTCGTTCCTCATACCTTAAATAGAAAGTTTCAACCTCAGGATTCTTGCGGAACTGCCATTTCACAGAATATGTTGCCGCTACTTTAACATGACCGGTAATATTTCTTTCTTCGAGATAATTCAGAAGCCATTCCGATGCCTCTGTCTGACTTATATAATAATAGTCTGTCTCATAATTGCCAAATGCTCCCTTCAAGCCTCCAACCAATTGATTATAATATAAATAATCGTAACGATGGTCAGTTAACATAAACCTTGCCGGATGGACAGATAACAAAAGAAACAAGATCAGTATTACAGCTTTAATATACTTTCTCTTAACTACCCTGAACAGGTTGTCAGTTCCTACAGATGCTATCAGTACTATCCCAGGGTAGACGAACAGAAACTGCCTCCACGAACTGTAAAGGTTCGACTTCGAACAGACAACAAAAAGCACTGGAAACAAAACCGTAAAGGCAACCAGGCTGCAGGAGAACATCAGCCCGTCTTTAGCTGTTCTTCCCGACAATACTATAAATGCCGTCAGACCCGCCATAATAACCAGCGGTATGGTTATTGCCATGGATTTTGGCAGATAGTACCATGGCATGAAGTCCGACCATTCCATCTTACCTTCAAATAGCTGCCGGAATGTGTCCGGGAAATGAGCCATGACGCGGTATGATTCGATAACATTCTTCACAGGATTCTGAAGAGCATATGGCCACAGGAGGATACTTAAAAACCATGCAACAATTACTACTCCTGTCATCCATAACAATTTTATCCTTAACTCAATAATATCAGGTCTGGCTCCCTTTGCAAATAATATGATGCTCTGCACCATAAAGAAGAAGATGAGATAACAAATCAGCAATAAACCACCTGCCCTTATGCTCATGGCGAAAGCAATGCTTAGTGTAAGAAACACAATAATACGGGCAGTTACCTTGTTGCCTGAGGTCAGGAACCTGACTGTAAAAAATGTGCCCGAAATATAGGCAAGTGCAAATGGAATATCCTTGAGGTTGTTCTGAGAGTGCCCTATGAATGTCGGTGATACAGCAAAAAGGAATATAACGATCAGTCCTGATCTGTAACCGGCAATCCATACGGCAAACAGTGCTGTCACTACTATTGCCAGCCATCCTGCAAGGGTGCTCATCAGATGCCTGAACCTATATACCTCATCAATATTGAACCACCTGATAAGGATGGTAACCAGGTTGTCATATGACTGCCCGTAATATTTAAGGTGTGTGACAGGAGTGTCGAGTGCTGACTTGTCTTCACCGTGCGTGGCATAATAATTATATACATCCACCGAGTGACCATAATGCAGAACCTCGTCGCAGGATATACCGGCATCCCTGCTTGATAAAAGCATCAGGACAAGAAGAATAGCGGAAGAAAAAATGAAAATATATTTTAGACCGATAGCTTTCATTTATTTTCAGGACCTCCATCATAATACTTCCTGACAAAATACACAGGCCTGTTCTGTGATTCCTTATAGCTTCTGTAAACATATTCACCTAATATGCCCAGAAAGACCAGTTGGATCGAACCCAGGAAATATATGCTCAGCAGAGTTGATGACCAGCCGGGAACAGCAAAACCTGAGATCTTTGCTATCAGCACATAAATTCCGGCACCCATAAATACCACCGTTCCTGCTGAACCAAGTATAAGACAGAAGCGCAAAGGGACCCTCGAAAACGAAAATATGGCATCGGCTGCCAACAGGAACAATTTGCGAATACTCATTTTAGGACTTCCATTAAAGCGGTCTTCGCGAATAAACTCCACATAACCCTGCCTGAATCCAATATAAGTTCTCAGTCCGGGCAGGTAACGGACTTTCTCCTTCAGGGATAAAAGAGCTTCAACAGCCTCCCGCTTCATCACTGAGAAGTTGCCATAATTCTCCATGTTCTTTATTTCCCCGACATGCCTGAAGATAAGATGGAAGATGACAGCATACAGGTTTCTCCCTTTTTTACCTTTTCTTCCTGTTCTTTTACCGCTTACGATATCGTATCCCTCATCCCTGATCTTTGAGTACATATCCTTGAGAAGCTCCGGAGGGTCCTGCAGATCGCCGTCCATCATTGCAACCAGGTCTCCTCCTGCATATTCCAGTCCGGCAGTATAAGCTGCCTGGTGTCCGAAATTCTTTGACAGGGAAAGAACCTTTATCTTCCCGTTATTCCTCTGATAGGAAAGGATATGTTCAAGAGTACTGTCCGTACTGCCATCGTCAACAAAGATCACCTCGTAATCTGAAATGAATGAATCGAGAGCGGAAACTGTCCTGTTAACCAGTTCATCTATCAGCTTTTCCTCATTAAATACCGGTATTACAAGCGAAAACACCATATTGGTATAATCAGTTACACAAAGTTCCACAGAGGTACACCGGGAGTCACAGAGCTAAGTTCCCGCCCGTCATGTTACCGTTAAATGCCTGCCTGAAGTCTTGCGAGAGCAAATTCAGCCTCATCCTTCACATCCTTATCCGAAAGTAGTTCTTTAATGGCAGGGATGGAATACTCCGAACCCATCCAGCTTAGCTCCCGAAGTATGAGTTTCTTTGCATCTGCAGTGGTTTGTTCACCTGTAAGCACCTTTACCAGGCTCTTCTCCAGGCTTAACAATACCTGACTGTCTCCGTCTGCTTTACGGATATAGTCCCGGACGAAATTAAAATCCTTTGTGCTCTTCCCGATCTCATAGCTCCCAATTCCTGCAATGGCATCTTCGAGTCCTGTCTCCCTGAAGTCCGGACGAAGTACCACACCTGAAGCATTTGGAAAATCAAAAGGAATATCCTGGGTCACTTTTCCTGATGCGGCCCATTCAGCTCCTCTCTGAAATGTAACTATGAATCCGACACATTCCATTGCCGGTCCGCCACCCTCATCAGCATGTCCCAGTGTTGTATGAAAGATCCTGCCGTTCCCGTACCTTATGGTCATAAGTACTGGTTCATCCCTGCCCGATCTGCGGCCAAAGCCACGAGGCGCCCCTGAAGGCTGTTCAGGAACAGGATCGGGAGAAAAAGCAGTGGCCAGAATCTCCATATTCTCTGCCGGACCGCGAAGATGACCGTACAGCTCATCGCTCGCATGCAACCAGTTGGCCGGCAGACCTTTGGTTATCAGATGGTCAAAGTTCCTCGTCCTCACCAGAAATTCGCTTCTCGGACCGTGTCCCCCTGCTTCGCCGGCGGAAGTATCACGCACAATCTCATTACGCCTGTAATAGACATAAGGACCCGATTTCTCGTTGCGGCCCCCCCATCCTCCCAGACCTATTATCTTATTATATTCTTCCCACTCAGGGAATGCCATACAGGAAGCATGGTAAACAACTACACCGCCTCCATTCTTGACATAATCAACGAATGCTGCATTGGTCTTATCGCTCCATGAATCACCGTTGTAGTTAAGTACAATAACATCGTACTTTGAGAATGCCGGGTTAAAGGTGCTCATATCACCTCCTTTTTCAGGTGTGACAGTCACGTCTGCCTTGAACAAGCCAGTCTGTTCCAGCAACAGCTTCAGTACCGGATTGCTTGCCTGCCAGTCATGATTGCTCTGACCGGTAATTATCAGGGCTTTATAGTTTCCCTCCTTCTTACATGCTGTGAACATCGTCAGCAGTCCTGCAAATAACAACAATATATATAGCTTTTTCATTTTTCCGGTGGTTTAAATGTTTGGTAATTTCCATGGTTGACGATATGGACGGCTCAGAAGCCTGGCTGCCATTGGATTGTCTATTATCTCCTCCTTATCAGGATCCCATTTTATTGTTTCTCCGGTTGTCATTGCTATCTCACCCAGCAAGCCAACGGAAATGGCCCTGTATGCCACATCAACAGGGGCTATTGTTTTCTCTCCCGAACGCAGGCAGTCAATAAAGTTCTGATAGTGGTTATCACTCTTATAAAGGTGAATTTCATTTTCCCCTATCTCTCCTTCCAGTAATTTCGGATCGGATGCGGTAAGTATGTTACCCCTGTCAACATGGATCCAGCCAAGGTCGCCATACCAGGTAGCTCCCATGCCCTGGGGCAGCCTCGAGGAATTCGCAACCCTCATCTCTGTGCCATTAGCATACTTACATGTAAAATCGTATTCAACCGGAGCATTGTAGATCCCTTCAACCGGGTAGACACCCGTACCTGATATCTCTACAGGACCTGTATGCTCGAGATCTGCACCCCAGTTTGCAATATCGATATGGTGCCCTGACCAGTCGGTCATCTGCCCTCCTGAATAATCAAGAATCCATCGCCAGTCCCAGTGCACGACACCACGGAACGGCACTTTTAAGGCAGGACCCAGCCACATGTCCCAGTTCAGTTCGGGTGGAACATCCATGGGAGGAGGTGTTCCGATCCCCCTTCCGCCATCAGGCAATCCTGCTTCTATATATTTGATCTTACCGACCCTGCCATTCCTTACAAGCTCGCATGCACGGTGAAAATGTGCCTGTGATCTCTGCCAGCTGCCTGTCTGCCATACTATCCCGTTGTTTTTTACAGCACTTACAATAGTCTGACCATCTTTAATGGTGCGGCAGATTGGTTTCTCTCCGTAAACATTGATCTTCTTATTCGCGACCGAAGAGTAGATGATGCCATGCCAGTGGTCAGGAATGGCCATCAGCATCGCGTCAAGCTTCTCTGTATCAAGCATTTCGCGAAAATCGCCATATGTTCTGCAGTCTTTGTTATTATTTACTTTGTCGACCGTCTCTTTGGCAGCAGCAAGCCGGTTTGCGTCAACGTCGCACAGGGCAACAAACTGGGTCTCTTTACCAAGTCTGAAGAAATCCCTCATATCGCTGTTCCCCTGTGATCCTGTTCCTATCACACCGAATACGATCCGGTCGCCAGGAGGCAGCTTCCCTCCCATTCCAAGTGCAGTCGAAGGGATAATCTGGGGCAGTACGAAAGCACCAGCCATAGCTGCTGCCGATCGTTTGACAAATTGTCTTCTTGATGATTTGTTTGACATACTCTTTAATTTTATTTATATGAAGTAAATTAAGA
>CAYQBZ010000251.1:3453-5460 GCA_964415855.1 uncultured Rikenellaceae bacterium | reverse complement strand
TAGAGTACCAGAAGATTGAGACACAGACACCTTCCTATGCTTCGAACAACACAACAGGTATTGATTTTGCAGCCTGGTTACAGTTAACATATTCCTATAAATTCAACAGGGGCCGGAATGTAAAAAAGCTTAACCACAAGGTTGTGGTTGAAAGTGACAGCAAGAGCCAGACTATTGGAAGGTAGTAGGTTAGGACTGTGGTCCGGGACGATCTCCCCTTGCCTCGCTGTATGGGTCATCTTCACGCATCCATCGGTCCACATAGTCAAAAAAGGCATCATGTCCCTACATTTCCGGTCTGTCCGGCATGATACCTGCAAAAAGTATGGGCCATTTCCTTCCGCCGGAGTGTCCGCCTCCCTCGTTCCAGTATCCTCCGGCCATCGTCGTTCCGCACAGATCGATACCGTGCTGGATAAGTCCTATGGTAAGCTTCAAACTCCTCCCACAACGGTACTTCATTAATGCAGGTCAGGATTGAAGCATGTTCTTAATATGTTTTTCATCTGCTTTCTGCTAAATAGGAAAAGCCAACAAATTTATAATACAATTCTGTCCATTAAACATAAAACAGAGGCTTATTTATCCCCTGATTTGTTTATTCTTATTTTGTTTTTTGTTATTTTTCGTTTTCTATTTACTTTAATTTTTCTGAAGAAATGAAAAACGATAAGCTTGTCATACTTCAGCCGGATCAATCTTCACCTGCGAAGACAGGAAAAAGGTTAACGAGGCGTAAGGCCATTAAAAAACTGGTATTGGTACCGGTTCACCTGGGCCTGTTCCATTCAGTGATCAAAGCAAGTGGAATAGCAGGGATATTACCCGTTGAAAAAAGCATAACAGGTGACAATCCTGCTGTAATTCCGGTCAGCCCGGGTGAAGACCTGTACCTTCCAAACCAGCCTGTAGGTAAGGCAAAAGGGATAATACCCGGACGGGTAAGCTGGGTATGGAACCCTTCGGCAACTAATCCAGGCTGTGCTAATATACCTCTCTCTGCCGGTATGAGTGAGGATAAATATGATGCCTGGTTCATGGACAGGAACACCAGCCAGGAGAAGGTTGATGCTATGCTGGCAGCAGGGCTCTGTTCGATAGCCGGCAAAAAAGAGACCGGTGATGCCTGGGATGCCATATTCAGGTACCATAACGGGAACCGTGGGAAAGGTAATGTTCCCTATGGCAAAGATGAAAAGATATACATCAAGATGAACAGGACATCAGCCTCGTCGGGCATTACTCCTGAATATGAGAGACGAAAGGACAGGCCCGTAACACTTGCATTCGAGACATCCCCTCAGGTGGTTCTGGCTATGCTCAGGCAGCTTGTACACGTGGCAGGAGTGCCACAACAGTCGATCTACCTTGGCGATGCTATGAGGAACCTGTATCAGGATGAGTATATGAAGTACCATGCCGAGTTCCCTGATGTGAATTATCTCTCAAGCTTCGGGAATAACTCCGGGAGGATCAGGTCCGTGGAGAGCACCGGTGAACAGATCTTTTATTCCGATAAGAAGAGTGTCATGGACACTGCAGGATCGGATAAGATATATACCGTATTAGAAGAGGCAGAGTATCTTATAAACGTTCCGGCCATGAAGGGACATAACCTGGCGGGCATAACCCTTTGCGCCAAGAACCATTTCGGAACCCAGACCAGATCCGCCGCCTCGCACCTGCATCCAGGGCTGAATAACAGCAGCCGGATGGGATACGGCTATTACAGGGTACTTGTGGATATCATGGGCAACAGGCATACCGGGGGGAAGAATCTGTTTTACATGCTTGATGCGCTGTGGTCAGGTTCGAACTGGAACGGTCTTCCGGTTAAATTCATGATGCCGCCCTTTCACAACCACTGGAGTTCTTCATTGTTCATGTCGCTCGATCCTGTGGCAATAGAATCGGTTGCCATCGATTTTCTCAGGACGGAGTTCACAAATCCTGAACATAACGTTGCTTATATAAGCGATCCCGGTGTGGATGATTACCTGCACCAGG
>CAYQBZ010000251.1:0-3443 GCA_964415855.1 uncultured Rikenellaceae bacterium | reverse complement strand
GATGGTATCATTTATGCACCGAACGGTGACGCTAAACCCGTTCCCGGAAGCCTGGGTGTTCATGAACACTGGAATAACCCCGTGGAAAAGCAATACTCGAGGAATCTTGGCAAAGGAAATGGTATTGAGCTTGTAAGGATATTCCGGGAAGGGTAGAGTGACAGACTCTCACATCAGTTTTTCTCATAGATCTTCATGAAATACTCACGGTAAGTATTCCCAATGGGTATTGATTTGTTTCTGATCAATACCTGATTCCTCTCTATAACCTCAATATGATGTAAAGACACAATATACGATTTATGGATCCTGTGAAATATATTTTCCGGCAGAAGGCTGAGAGCTTCCTTTATGCTCATGTAAGCAGTTATCTTCCTGTCCGTTAAATAAAAAATAACATAATTACCCATTGCTTCCACATACAGAATGGAACCAATTTTAACCCTGAAGGTACTTGATCCACTCTTCAGGTAAATAACGTCCCTGTTCTGATGGGCCGGCTTTTTCAGGGCTATATGTCTCTCCATTTTTAATTCATATAAGTCTTTTGCTTTCATAACGGCTTTAAGGAACCTCTCAAATTCGAAAGGTTTAAGAAGATAATCGACAACATTCAGTTCGTAACCGGCAAGAGCATGCCCGGAGTATGCAGTTGTAAGTATTACCAGAGGCGGATTTGCCAACGTCCTTAATAATTGCAGCCCTGACAGTTCCGGCATATTTATGTCAAGGAAAACCAGGTCAGGTTTATACTTAATAATAAAATCCAAACCCGGTATGGGATCCCTGAACTTAGCCCGGAGATCAAGGAATGATATTTTAGCTATAAAAAGCTCCAGGATGTCGAGGGCTTTTGGCTCATCATCAATAGCTATACATTTCATTGTTTTAAGATAAGCTGATGGTCAGACCGAGGTTAAAGGTATCACTTCCGGAGACGATTTCCAAGTTGTACCTGCCTGGATAAATTAAATTGAGACGTTCCCTGATATTTTTAAGTCCAATGCCCCGACTGCTCATTTGATCTTTGTTATGAACAGAGTTCTTTATATTGAACTTAAGTATGTTATCTGCTGCTTCGAATTTTATATCGACAAATGAGTGACGTCTGTAATCAATACCGTATTTAAAAGCATTTTCAATAAAAACAATGAAAATGAACGGAGGTATCCTTATCCTGGATATGTCACCCCTGACATCAAAGTTGACAATAATATCATCTTGTTCGGAGAAACTTAGCTTTTGCAGATCCAGATAACTCGACAGGTAATTTATCTCTTTCTCAAGAGGGATTAAGTTCTCATTCACACCGTCAAGCATGAACCTCATCATATCCGAAAGTTTTGTTATTCCTTTTGCCGTAGCTTCATCTTTGTTTTTCAGGGCAATGGAATACAGATTGTTCAGGGTATTAAACAGGAAATGAGGATTGATCTGTGAGCGCAGGTACTTCAGCTCGAAGGACAGCTTATCTTCCCGCAGTTTCCTCTCGGTTCTCCTGTTCCTGATCCATTCTCTGACTATGCAATATAATACTGACTGCACGGCAAAGAATGAATTTACTGTTGCAGTAATACCGATCCTTTCATGCTCCGGTGACAGGATCCTTGAAAAATAATGCTTCATGAAAGAACTGTCAGCCTTTATTTTCACCAGGCCCAGTACAGCAACCAGTGATACCAGCAGTATAATATAACTATAGAGGTTTAGTCTTTTCCGGCTGTACAAAGGGAAGAAAATAAAAATATTGGTATAAACGAGGATGATGTTGATCACTACGCTTACAATAAGCGGCATCCGGAAATATTCTCCTGTCATCTCACCATAGCTCATCATGTTGTACCTGATGATTATGTATGTGGGGACACACCAGAAGAGTACGTGGCAAACCACTTCAATAAACGTTCTAGTTCTCTTATTCATTACCCTGACATTTTCATCTTAGATTATACTGTAATAGTACAGTGAAATAATGAATTTACCATTTTCTTTATTCAAAGTACTGTACTTGCTATTTGAAATCGCTGGTTCCTTATTTAAATGAATTTCATAATGCAAATTTAACCTATTGTATAGAACAGGAGTATGTTGGTATAAGTAATTTTTTAATTATGAGGCTGTTAAATTATTTTGCCTGTAAAGTCTAACCATTAAAAAAGGAAAATTATGAAAAAACAGGCATTGATTCTATTAGCCATGGTATTGTTACTTGTCAATAATCATGGGAAGGCCCAGGGCATACCCGATCTTCTGGACGGTTATTTTGCCTATGGCAGGTTCTGGGGCAACGTTCTTGTTGCTCAGCATGATAAGATAATATTCGAGAAGAGTTACGGATTTTCTGATCTTGACAGGAATATCAGGAACTCACCGGGAACCCTGTTCAGCCTGGGTTCAGTAACCAAGACACTGACAGCATCTGCGGTCTTCAGGCTGCATGCAGAAGGGAAGCTGAGTATTTATGACAGGGTTGATAAGTATGTCCCCGGTTTTATTGCCGACACTACTGATCACCTGACCATCCTTAACCTGCTTAACCATACCTCGGGTATGGCTGCCAATATCGCGCAGAGTGATGAAACAGGTAATGAACATTCTTCTGCTCCCGGTAAAGAAATTGTTACCCTTGAGCAGCTGGTTGACAGCTACAGACAGACAAAGCTTAAAAGAGAACCCGGAACGAAACATGAGTATAACAACTATGGTTATTTACTCCTTGCGTATATAATTGAAAAAGTGAGTGGTATGGATTACATGAGTTACCTGCAAAAAACAATTTTTTCTGAGGCAGGAATGACTGAGACATCAATACAGAAAAATCTGATACGGGAGCCGGCAACAGGTTATGCCGGTGTTGGAACCGGTCATGTCTACCCGGTAAAATATGATATCCATCCCCAATGGTTCGTGGGAGCAGTCGGGCTGTACTCCTCGACCTCCGATCTGTACAAATTTCTGAAATCTGTTTTTTCCTGCAAACTGTTCCCCGATGATATCCTGCATCAGATGACCGACACCTGTTTTGCCACAGGCAGAGGTAATATGCTTTGGACAGCAGGTTGGCAGAAAGATGAGATCGACGGTCATGAGTGTTATTCGCATGGTGGAAGCATCACGGGATTTTCGACCCGCATCAGTTACATACCTGATGAGGATATATCAATAATAGTTTTATCGAACCTCGCGCGGGATATGCATGCCGAAGGATCTACCTCCCGACACTTCTCATATGTTGATGAAATTACCGACAATATAATTGGAATGATGCATGGCAGAAAAGTAACCTGTCTGCCTGTTCCCAAAGGTGAGGTAACAAAGAATCCGGTCGGATATTATAAGCTCGATAATGAGCACGCCATCAATATATCATACCTGGACAACTCATTACTCCTGTCGGTGGATCTGTCGGGTGATTTCACCTTGTTTGATTATAATCTTAATAA
>CAYQBZ010000250.1:0-5541 GCA_964415855.1 uncultured Rikenellaceae bacterium | reverse complement strand
AAGCTTATTTGGGAATCAAAACAGGAGCGTCATAATTTATACTAAAGCGATTTAAATACGTATATTTATTTATTGTAAGTATAAGAAGGTAAAAGCTTTAGACGGAGATCATGAACAAAATTCTTATTAAGAATGCTACTATAGTAAATGAAGGAAGGAGCTACAAGGGTAACCTGATGATCAAAGGTGAGCTTATTGCAGCTATAGGAGAAATTGATGATACCGATATAACACCAGACACAAAAATAATAGATGCCTCAGGCTTGTTACTGATACCTGGAATAATAGACGATCATGTACATTTCAGGGAACCCGGGCTTACACATAAGGGAGACATACATACTGAATCAATAGCTGCTGCTGCAGGAGGCATCACATCTTTTATGGATATGCCGAACACTCTCCCACGGACCATATCAACTGACATTCTTGAAGAAAAATATAGGCTGGGCTCGGAATCATCGGTTATTAATTATTCATTTTATATCGGAGCAACCAATACGAACCTGGATGAAGTTATGAAGACTGATCCTGAAGAAGTATGCGGGATCAAACTGTTTATGGGATCCTCAACCGGTAATATGCTTATCGCTGATGAAAAAGCCCTGGACGAGCTGTTCAAAAAAGCCACCATACCTGTTGCCGCTCATTGTGAGGATGAACAAACGATAAGGAAAAACACTGAGACTTACAGGGAGAAATACGGGGAAGAGGTACCTTTCGGATTTCACCCTGCAATACGCAGCCGCGAAGCCTGTTTCATATCTTCTTCCCATGCTGTAAACCTGGCAAAGAAATATAATACAAGACTTCATATCCTTCACCTGTCAACTGCTGATGAACTGAAGCTGTTCCGGAGCGATATCCCCTTGACTCAGAAACGAATAACAGGGGAGGTTTGTGTTCACCACCTGTGGTTCGATGAATCAGCATATGAAGATCTCGGAGCGCTCGTAAAATGGAATCCGGCTATCAAGACAAAATATGACAGGGATGCACTTACAGACGCAGTGAATAAAAGCCTTGTCGATATCATAGCAACTGACCACGCTCCGCATACCTTGTCAGAAAAGAAGAACAGCTATTTCAGATCTCCTTCGGGAGGTCCCCTTGTTCAGCACTCCCTGGTTGCAATGATGGAACTCTGGCACCGTAAGGTCCTCAGCCTTGAAAAAATTGTGGAAATGATGTGTCATAATCCTGCAATACTTTTCAACATAAGAAAGAGGGGTTTTATCAGGGAAGGATACAAGGCGGACCTGTGTCTTGTTGATAGTTCAAATCCATGGACAGTATCAAACGAAAATATCCTGTATAAATGCAAATGGTCTCCGTTTGAAGGCATGTCCTTCAAATCGAAAATAATACGTACAATTGTTAACGGCACTATTGTGTTTGATGACGGAGTGATAAATGAGGACTACCGTGGTCAAAGGCTGAAATTTGACAGATAAGAAACGGCACAAAGGCGCAACGGCACAATGGCACAATGGCACAATGGCGCAATGGAGCAATGGAGCAAAGGTCTGATAAGATTAACCGTTGAACCGGTAACTATCGAACCGTTGTACCGCCAAACCGTCAATTATTCCTTACCACAAACCGTACCGTACTCCTGGTCCGCTGTTCAAGTAATACTTCACGACCATGTGTTATTCTTTCAATGGCTTCATTTGAGTAATGCCTTACTGAGAGCATCTCGACATTTTCATTATATGCAGCTGAGAATTCCGATTTTAAGTAGTTCAGAAGTGCTTCTACCTTTGGTCTTTCATCATCAAGGCAGACATTTACACTGACTGCACTGGCCTGTACCAGGTTCACCTTAATGCCATGCGTCCAGAAAGAATGGAAGATCCTTCCCAGGTTATCCCCCATAACAAAGGAAAAATCCCTGGGCAGGATTGATATGAGGATCTGGTTCTCCTTTTTTATAAAAACCGGAAGGATCTCCTTCAGGGAAGCATCTTCCCTGATAACTGTCCCCGGTTTGTCCGGGTCCAGGAACGACCTTACATACATCGGGATACCTTTATTATGAAGGGGCTTTATGGTCTTAGGATGAATTACCTTTGCCCCTGAAAAGGTAAGTTCAACTGCTTCCCTGTAGGATATCTCCGAGAGATTCCGTGCATCAGTCAGCCACTTCGGATCAGCATTCAGAATCCCATCCACATCTTTCCAGACTGTCACGGAGTCTGCATCGAGAATATTTGCAACTATTGCGGCAGTAAAATCGGAACCTTCCCTGCCCAGAGTGGTTACCTGTCCCGTTACGGTTCCTCCAATAAAACCCTGAGTTACATAAATCCCGGCCTTCTTAAAATTAATTGTCTCCTTTAATCTCTTTGTACTTTCGGACCACAGAATATTGGCATCCCTGAACCTGTCATCTGTTATCAGGTTTTCTCTTATATCGATCCATTCTACACCCGGAAGTTTCAATTTCAGGTATTCCGCCACAATAATTGTTGACCAGATCTCACCAAATGACACTACCTGGTCATAATCGAAATCATACTCTCCTTTCCTTGAAGTCAGGAGATGCTCCTTCAAAAGAGCAAATGAGAGATCTGTCTTTGACTTTGCCGCCTCCACATCTGAAAAAAGGTCGTCAATTACTGACCTGTGATAGCTGTAGATATTCTCAAGACGGATGACATAATTGTTGTCGCCTGCTAACCAATGCCTCAGGACCTCTTCAAGGGCATTTGTTGTTTTTCCGAAGGCAGAAACCACCACTACCAGGTTTTCCGTTTCCTTTCCGACAATCCGTGCAAGATTTCTTATACCAACGGCATCCATTACTGATGCACCTCCAAACTTGTAAACCTTCATATCATCAATTTTAGATAAAAATATAACATCCATTTCAAAAGGCAATTTCATACCTTAACTTATTTACAGAATCATTAAATTTGCCGGCACGTTTTGAAAAATGAAAGAGAACGAACTAACAGGTCTTTATAAAACTCATCCGTTACTGTCCTCACTGATAAGCACCATCCATGAAGGCACTGCCGGGAAAATTGTCATTGGCGGATTATCAGGCTCCTCAAGGGCAATGGTCACATCTCTTGTTTTCCTGAATACCCAGACAACACATGTTGTTATCTTACCTGAAAAAGAGGATGCAGCATATTTCTATAATGATCTTATCTCTCTGGCCGGAGAAGAGTTTGTATTCTTCTTCCCGTCAACTTATAAACGTTCCGTGCAATATGAACAAACCGAACCGGCAAATATTGTCCTGCGTACGGAAGTACTCAATCATCTTGCCTCGGGGAAAAAGAAGGGGATAATAGTAACATATCCCGAATCGGTAATGGAAAAAGTTATCAGCCGGAAGAATCTTAAAAAAAACACTTTCAATATAAGCAAGGGCGACAGGATCTCCCTTGAATTCATGGAAGAGATACTGCACGAATATAATTTTGTGAGAACCGATTTTGTTTATGAACCTGGTCAGTATTCGATAAGGGGAAGTATTGCAGATATCTTTTCCTATTCAGCCGATCTCCCGGTGCGTATTGACTTCTTCGGGGAAGAGGTTGAATCGATCAGGTCGTTCAATGCTGACGACCAGTTGTCGGTCAGCAGTCACAGGCAGGTATCAGTAATACCGAATATCCAGGACATATCGGTTGAAGTTGTCAGCGATTCATTTACTGACTTTCTGCCTCCCTCATCACTGATATGGATCGAAGATGCAGAATTTATAAAGGAAAAGATCAACGGTATCTGCTTACAGACATCCCAGAGACAGGAGGACGGTCAGATATCACTTAAGGCTGAAACAGTAATGACAGGTAACCGTTTCTTTGAACGATGCAGTTCATTCAGATTACTTGAATTCGGGAGGAAAAGCATGTACGAGCCTGACGCAAAATTTACTTTCAACACTGAGCCACAGCCTGTCTTCAATAAAAATTTCGAGATACTTTCAGGGAAACTTGTCACAAACAAAGAAGATAACTATACTACTTATATTATATCAGAGAGTGAATCCCAGATAGAGAGGCTCAGGGATATTTTTGCAGAAATAAATCCTGAAGTGAGTTTCAGTCCCCTGCTCCTGAACCTGCATAACGGATTCACCGATCACGATCTGAAAATTTCTGTTTATACCGACCACCAGATATTTGACAGGTACCATAAATTCAGGATCAGGGGTTATTTCACCAGGAAAGAGAGTATCTCGGTAAAAGAACTGACAGGGCTTAACCCGGGAGATTATGTAGTACACATTGATCATGGTATAGGACAGTTCGGTGGTCTTGAGAAGATAGAGGTTAACGGGAAAATACAGGAGGCCATAAAGCTTGTTTACAGGGATAATGACATATTATATGTAGGTATTCATTCACTTCACAGGATATCCAAATACAAGGGGAAAGATAGTCAGCCACCAAAGATATACAAGCTGGGATCCGGTGCCTGGCAAAAACTGAAACAGAGCACCAAATCGAAAGTAAAGGATATCGCAAGAGATCTGATCCACCTTTATGCCAGGAGAATGGCTTCAGAGGGATTTTCATTTTCACCGGACTCATACCTGCAACGTGAACTTGAAGCCTCCTTTATCTATGAGGATACTCCTGACCAGGTATCTGCCACCCATGCGGTGAAAGAGGATATGGAGGCATCTCACCCTATGGACAGGCTTATCTGCGGAGATGTGGGATTCGGAAAGACTGAAATTGCTGTAAGAGCAGCATTTAAATCAGCCTCGGACAGCAAGCAGACGGCAATACTTGTTCCGACTACAATTCTCGCCCTGCAGCATTACAAGACTTTCTTATCAAGGCTCAAGGAATTTCCCTGTAACATTGAATACATAAGCCGGCACAGGGGACCTGCCGAACAGAAAAAGATCCTTTCACAACTTTCTGAAGGGAAGATAGATATTATTATTGGTACCCATAAGCTTGTGGGCCGGGATGTCAAGTTCAAGGACCTGGGCCTGCTGATAATTGATGAAGAACAAAGGTTTGGTGTTTCCGTCAAGGAAAAACTCAAGAAGATAAGGACCTATGTCGATACCCTGACACTTACTGCTACTCCTATCCCCCGTACGCTGCAGTTCTCTCTTATGGGAGCACGCGACCTTTCCATAATCAACACTCCGCCTCCGAACAGGATGCCGATCGTTACCGAACTGCACGGATTCAATGAAGATATAATAAAAGAGGGCATTGAATACGAAGTGGCGAGAAACGGTCAGGTTTTCTTTATCCATAACAGGGTAGAAAATATCAGGCAGTTGCAGGATCATATAAACCGTCTTTGTCCCAACGTCAAGACAGCTGTTGTTCATGGCCAGATGGACGGAAGAAGTATTGAGAATGTCATGTACAATTTCATCCAGGGTGATTATGACGTTCTCCTGGCAACCACGATAATAGAATCGGGACTTGATATTCCGAATGCAAATACAATATTTATCAACGAAGCCCATCATTTCGGTCTGTCGGAGCTCCACCAGTTAAGAGGAAGGGTCGGACGCTCGAATAAGAAAGCATTCTGTTACCTCCTTGCACC
>CAYQBZ010000249.1:0-5558 GCA_964415855.1 uncultured Rikenellaceae bacterium | reverse complement strand
TAGGGGTGCCAAACGGAGGCAGGAAGGTTAAGCAGCCTCCACAGTTTGAAAGAGCAGTCTTATTGGCCGAAAAACATGCTTCTACAGTTTTTATTTCTGGCACTGCTTCAATAATTGGCCAGAAGACAATAGGCGTTGACAATATTGAAAAGCAGACTCAGGTGACAATTGAGAACATAAAGAAGCTGGCTGACCTGGACAGGATCAGGAAACTGGCCGGTAATTCCTCAGTCAAAACCCTTACGCCTGTACTGCTAAGGATTTATATCAAAAACCAGGATGATTTCGCTAGGGTACGGGCCATCTGCAGGGAAACCTGCCCTGATGTAACGGCAATCTGTATAGAAGCTGATATATGCCGTGATGACCTCCTGGTGGAGATCGAAGCAGAATATTCAAATAACTGAAGCATGAAACTCTCTCCTATGATTTTCTGGTCGTTTCTTTTCTGTTTTTCATCATTAGTGATAACAGGACAGGATTCTGAGTTAAAGATAAGGCTCAACCAGGTTGGTTTTTATCCCGATGCCCCCAAGGTTGCTGTGGTTGCCTGGGACCATGCCGGAGAATTTGTTATAATAGATACCTCTACAGGCGAGGAAGTATACAAATCATCACTCAGCGGGCCTCACAGATCTGATTATTCCCTCAATGTCACCCGCATTGCAGATTTTTCCGAGGTTATTAAGCCCGGCACATACAAGCTGAATGTTACGGGTCTTGGCTACTCATATCCCTTTGAGATAAGACCTGCGGTATTCAATGGTCTGGCAAAGGCACTTATTAAGGGATACTATTTTCAGAGGATGTCCACTCCGCTTTTGCCTGAGTATGCAGGAAAGTGGAGCAGAGCAGAAGGTCATCCGGATACTGTGGTGATCATACATCCGGCAGCTGCCTCACCCGGACGGCTTGCAGGATCAACAATATCCTGTCCCCGGGGATGGTATGATGCCGGCGACTATAATAAATATATAGTCAACAGCGGGATCACGATGGGAACATTGCTTTCGCTCTATGAAGACTTCCCGGTTTATTTCGATAGCCTCTATACCAATATACCTGAAAGTAATGATATGGTTCCTGATCTTCTTAATGAAATATTATGGAACCTGAGGTGGATGCTTACAATGCAGGATCCATACGATGGGGGGGTGTATAATAAGGTCACCAATCCTGATTTTGACGGGATGATAATGCCATCCACTGCAGTTATGCCACGGTATGTAGTCCCGAAAGGCACCGCCGCAACTCTTGACTTTGCAGCTGTGATGGCCCAGGCAGGCCGTATTTTCAAAAAGTTTAAAAAGGAGCTGCCTGGTTTATCGGATTCCTGTATGAATTCTGCCGCACGAGCATGGGAATGGGCCGTCAATAATCCAAATGTCGCATATAACCAGAACCTGATGAATAAGGAGTTCACTCCGGTCGTTAATACTGGTGGTTATGGTGACTCCGGTTTCAGTGATGAATTTATCTGGGCCGCAGCAGAATTATACGTAAGCACAAAGAAGAGAAGCTATTACACAGCTTATAACATTTTCCCCGATACCCTCATGCCTTTACCATCGTGGGGAAATGTCAGGTTACTTGGCTACTATACTCTTGCAAGATATGCGAAGAACCTTAAAGGAGAGGCTAAAAGAGATTATCCGATGCTTAAAGACCGTTTGGTCGGCGCTGCTGACCGGTTAGCCGAAGGTGTTTATGATCGTGCATACCAGGTTGTCATGGGCAAAACGGCCCGCGATTTTGTTTGGGGCAGCAATTCTGTGGCAGCAAACCAGGGGATATTACTTATCCAGGCCTATAAAATGACTGGTGACAGGAAATATCCCGATTTTGCACTTGGAAATCTTGACTATATAATGGGAAGGAATGCCACAGGCTACTCATTTGTAACAGGTGTCGGCCAAAAGACACCGATGTTTATACATCACCGGCAGTCGGAAGCGGACAGGATCGCCGAGCCTGTTCCCGGCTTGCTGGCAGGAGGCCCTAACCCTGGTCAGCAGGACGGGTGCAAAACATATCCTTCGAAGATTCCTGATGAATCATATACCGACTCGGTGTGCTCATATGCCTCAAACGAAATTGCCATTAACTGGAACGCCCCGGCCGCTTATCTTGCAGGAGCGATTGAAGCAATATACGGCCACTGAAGAACTACTTCATTGAACATATCAGGGTAATAACAAAAAAAACAATAAATTTCTGACCAGTCTATCTGATAGTCAAATTATTAATTATTAAATTAGCAAAAACTAATCTGAGTAATATGGAACCCGCATTTTTCAAAACACAAACAGGAATAAAAATATATTCGTGTGGGTTCCATGTGACATTTAAAATCAAAATTATCTACACATGAAAAGAGTATTTTTATTATCACTAGGCCTGGTTGCAGTTCTGTTCACTGCATGTAACCAGTCATCAAAAAACAAGGAAATGGTTAAGAAAGAAGTCTTTGGTACACACGATGGTAAAGAAGTTTACCTTTTAACTCTTACAAATAAGGCCGGTAATGTTATCAGGCTTACAAATTTCGGGGCAAAAATCAACTGGATTGAGGTGCCCGACAAGAACGGGAAAAAAGATAATATCACCTTCGGGTATGACACCTTTGAAGAGACTCTGAACGGAGATATGTCATTCGGTTCCATTGTTGGAAGATATGCCAACAGGATCGCCAGAGGTACGTTTAGTATTGACGGAGTGGAATATCATACTCCTCTTAACAACGGTCCCAACACCCTTCATGGTGGTCCAAAGGGCTGGCACAGCGTGGTATGGGATACAGAGGTTGTTGAAGACAGTAAAGTACCTGCTGTGAAATTCACCTATGTAAGCCCCGATATGGAAGAGGGCTTCCCGGGTACTGTCACTGTGTCCGTTGTATACACCTGGACAGATAATAATGAGATCGTTATGGACTATACATGG
This sequence comes from uncultured Rikenellaceae bacterium, assembly GCA_964415855.1. GTDB lineage: Bacteria > Bacteroidota > Bacteroidia > Bacteroidales > VadinHA17 > LD21. The sequence goes on along the minus strand of CAYQBZ010000249.1, from coordinate 2,615 downwards.
ACAACTGATAAGAAGACTGTTGTCAATGTTACAAATCATGCCTATTTCAATCTTCACGGAGCGGGTAACGGAGATATCCTCGATCACGTTCTTACGTTAAAAGCTTCCGCTTTCACTCCTGTTGATTCTGTTATGATACCTACTGGTGAGATCCGTCCTGTTGCAGGAACACCATTTGATTTTACCACCCCTCATACAATTGGTGAAAGGATAGGGGAGGATTATGAGCAGCTGATCCTGGGCCGTGGTTATGATCATAATTTTGTTCTGGACAATAAGGAAGATGTTGATGTGACAGTTTATGAGCCTGTGAGCGGGCGCATGCTGGAGGTGATCACAGATCAGCCGGGCATGCAGCTTTATACCGGTAACTTCCTGGACGGAACAAAGATCGGGCACGGAGGGAAGCCGTACAACTTCAGGGCCGGGATGTGCCTCGAGTCGGGTCATTACCCTGACAGCCCTAACCATCCGGATTTCCCTACCACTATTATTAATCCGGGAGAGACACTAAAATCAACAACAATTTACAGGTTCTCCGTTAAATAACCTGTTCGGCAGGGAAGTGATTCCTTATTTAGAGAATGCTACACTTAGCGCTGCATAGTCACCTATCGTGTCACCCAGCTCAGCAGGTTTTATCCTGCAAATCCGGAGAGCAGCAGGGATAGCTTCCTGTTTCAGAATCCTTTCCATGTGGGGCCTGAATAGCATTTCATTCCTTGCATAGATACTGCCTATTACGATACATTCAGGGTTAAGGATATCAATAAGAATTGCCAGTCCCCTGCCAAGGTATTCGGCAGATAAGCGAATGATCTCCAGTGCAACCGGATCATTTGCATTGGCTGCAGCTGCAACCGCCCTGGCATCTATGGATTTTATCATTTCCTGATCGGGACAGAAAGAGACCGGGATATTCTTATCGTGGTTTTCCTTAATAATTGAGGCTGCAAGCTGGGTAATCCCTCCCCCGCTGCAGAATCCTTCAAATGAACCGGCTTTCCCGAAGCCTACCGGACCATCATCGGCAAGCCTTATATGACCGGCTTCTCCGCCAAGATCGTTTGTCCCTGCATATATTTCCCCGTTTATGATGATACCGGCTCCCATACCGGTACCAAATGTAAGGAAGATCATGTTTTTTGTGCCTTTGCCGGCACCCATCATCCATTCTGCCAGGGCACAGGCATTTGCATCGTTCTGGACAGATGTATAAAAGCCATATTTTTCGCTGAAAATATCCACGACAGGAACATTATCCCACCCGGGAAGATTAGGAGGTGAATAAATAATACCTCTGACAGAGTCCAGCGGACCACCGCAGCTGATGCCAATTCCCTTTATCCTGTCTGGCGGGAAATCAGGAAGTATTGCGTCAATATGTTCCATAAATTCAGCCAGTATAGCTTTATATCCTCTTTCAGTGCGGGTCTCAAAATTTACCTTTCTTATAATTGAAAAGGAAGAATCGCCAAGTACCACGCTGCATTTTGTACCTCCTATATCCAATCCCAGACACAGATCTGCTCTTCTTTTGTAATTTGCAGTCATAACAGCTTACAGTTTTGTAATTAACTTCATTAAATAACTGGAGTTAGAAAAATACGTAATATTTAATTAACTTTATTGATGAATAGAATATGTTATTCTGATTAACCTGATCTTATAACTAAAATAAATAATTTCTTATTATGACAACACGGCGCAAGTTTTTAAAAAACACTGTAATTACCTCTGCAGGAATAGGATTGGTTCCTGCATTATCAAGTGCACTGGCAGGGTGTGCTCCTTCAGACAGGATCAATGTAGGCCTTATCGGGTGTAATGGCATGGGATTCAGTGACCTGACCGAATTTTTAAAGCATCCTGAAGTGGAATGTCTTGCTTTGTGCGACATTGATGAAAGCGTCCTTAACCGCCGGGCTGCAGGTGTTGAGAAGATACGGGGTACAAAGCCTGCAAACCTGTATAAAGACTGGCGGAGGGTTATTGACAATAAAGATATCAATGTAGTGATAGTCGGAACACCTGATCACTGGCATTGCCTTCAGATGATAGCTGCCTGTGAAGCGGGGAAAGATGTATATTGCGAAAAGCCTATCGGCAGGACTGTTGAAGAGTGTAACCTTATGGTAAAGGCTGCAGACAGATACAAAAGAGTAGTGCAGGTCGGGCAGTGGCAGAGAAGTGATCCTCACTGGCTCGATGCAGTAGATTTCATCAGGTCAGGAAAGCTTGGTAAGATAAGGCTTGTGAGGGTCTATTCATACCAGGGATGGAACACTTCAATACCGGTGTTGCCTGATGAACCCGTACCTGACGGTGTGGATTATGACATGTGGCTGGGACCTGCTCCCTTACGTCCTTTTAACAGGAACCGTTTCCACTTTACATTCAGGTGGTTCTGGGATTATGCAGGAGGTCTTATGACTGACTGGGGAGTCCATCTGCTCGATTTTGCATTGTTCGGTATGGATGTAACCACCCCAAAATCGGTGATGGCGATGGGAGGAAAATATGGTTATCCTGACGATGCATGTGAGACACCTGACAGCCTGCAGACAATTTATGAATTTGAAGGATTCAATGTTATGTGGGATCATGCCATAGGA
>CAYQBZ010000248.1:0-5563 GCA_964415855.1 uncultured Rikenellaceae bacterium | reverse complement strand
GAACATCCTTTCCGGATCAGGTTCAACCTGAAATTCGTGTTCATCCGATCCATCCATGTTGCTGAACCGGATCGTGTATTTATAATTCTCATAGCTTTTAAATACTACTTTCCTTAATCCGTAAGGAATACCGTTGTTATCATAGCCAAGATCAATAATATATACATTTTCCGTATAGACCGGATTGGCCGGATCGGTAAAATCAGCCCAGTTTCCAATGGCAGTTTTATCAGGATCGCCTGTAGAGGCATCATATATCAAAGTATCGCAAATGTTGCTTGTAATCCCGTAAAAGTCAGTGGAACCTGTATTCCCTGCATGCATGAACCTCGAAGTATTTAATATTATATGGTGCCCGGTTCCGTATGACTCAAATCCCAGGTCCCAGTCCATAAAGGAATTTACTGAGACCACTGATTTGCTGTTAAGGCTGAACCATACCTGGCTCTCATACATGGAATGAGGAATTTCAACTATATCAATATCGAGAGGCAGTACCGGGTCATCCTCAGGAAAGCAGCCTGACAGAAACAAGGTGATCACTGTAACGATTATATATTTCACTATATTTCCTGCATCCATTTTAAGCATCATGTTCTTTATTTCCAGGGGTTACTGATCCGGTTCATTTTAAGAGGGAATATGAAATTTTAAGGAAAGCGAGCCTTCCATAGCTGACGGGACTGTTTCCTCCCGAGGTAGTATGTGCACCGTCAGGGACATTACCGAATATGTTGATATTTGTATTATTCAGAACATTCTTTACACCTGCCGAGAGTATAAGCTTGTTGGAGTAAAATTTCCTGAGAACTGTAAAATCCAGGTTATGCCATGAATTCATTCTCCCGATATTTACATTATTGTTCTCATCGATGCTGAAAAGCCATGACCTGTCGGTATATTTATAAAATGCAGATAATCTTATCTTAACAGCCGGAATGTACCATCCGATATTTGCGTTTACATCGCCGGAGAACCTGTAATCACCAAGACTTTTCCTGGTATCATCGAATGAGAAATATGTTCCGGTATGACCGAAACCAAGTGCGACATCGAGATAAGGATAGAAATTGTATGAAAGTGATGTCTGGTAACCTAATGTATTGTAATTAAGAACATTGATGTACTGGTATGCACCGGTACTGCCAATATCGTTTCGGATAGCCAGCTGAATAATATTATGCATATTGTTATAAAAAAGACCAAAGTCGATTCCTGAATAATGAATCTTCTTATTTCTCTCCGTATTATATGAAAGCGAAAGATCGAAGTTGTGACCCCATTCAGCTTTAAGATCCTCATTAGGCTGAATGTTGTGGTTCACATCGACAAAGTAGATATATAATTCTTTCAGGGTAGGAGCCCTGTAGCCCCGTGCATACGATGCTCTGATGTTGAATTTCTGAGTCGGCACCCATCTTATGTTTACCGACGGAACCGGTGGCACACCGAATCCTGAATTATAAGCAAATCTTAATCCAGGCTGAAGGCTGAGCGAGGTAACCGGGTTATATTTAACACTGGCAAACAGCGCATAATCTGAGACTGCCTGCCTGTTATCAATTATCCTTTTACCCGTTCCACGTTCATAATTAATATCAGCTCCCAGGGTATAATTTATTTTTTTGTCGGGATTCTCATTACCCAAAACAAAACGGAAAACAAGAGCATTGAAGTCAGTAGTATCGTGATCAGACGCATTTGGCGATATCTCCCGGGTAAGAGTTGAAAGATCCTTCAGGTAGGTTATCTTGCTCCTCTCGTAGAGTGAATATGAAGCGAGCATCTTTATTGAGAGCCCATTGTCGAGATTTCTGTCGTAATCAAGACGGTTGGTTAGGCGTTTTGAAGTGAACCAGCTGTCGAAAGCGGTATAAAACCTGGGCTCAAGAAGGTTACCCTTATCCCATAATTTCTCGCGCATAAATGAGACCTGGTATTTAATCTTAGCCTTGTCGTGGGAATACATATAGTAAAGATCTCCACTGTATTGTTCTTTAGGCTTCCATGGCTGGGCCCGTAGTGTATCCGTAGAGAATCCTCCAAAGAAATTCCTGCTGAGAGATGTTGAGAAACTATGTCTTTTCCTTCTGAAACTGACACTGCCATCCAGATTATATGTCCCGGCCGTTTCGTAATAAGCATTAGTTGCAAATCCGAAGTTTGAATTCCGGTTCTCCTTTGTTATAATATTTATGGCTCCTGCCAGTGCATCGCTGCCGTATATTACCGACATAGGACCTTCAACCATCTCGATATGATCAATATTATACAGGTTGAGCTGACTGAGGTCTATATTACCACCCATCCGGCCTATCACAGGTACACCATCAATAAGTATCTTCACATTATTTCCAGTCAATCCCTTGATTTTCAGGCTACTCCCCAGGGCCGGGTCCTGGCTGATGGTCATATTAACCTGGCTTGAAAGTATATCTTTAAGGTTATTTGCAGCTTTTTCCTCGATCTTCCTGTAGTCAATTACCTTTATATTATAAATTGACTTATCTGCGCTCTGAGGCTTGAAACTTCCTGTCACAACAACTTCATTAAGAGCGAATATTGTAGGAGAAAGTGCATATTCATAACTCCTGCCTGCCGCTATTGTATCTGTTACGGCAGTGTACCCTATACATGAGATCTGTATCTTACAGAGGTCCTTAGCAGGGTTATCAACGTATCCATCTTCGTCCGACACTTTGAAATATTCTGCATTTGTCGTAAGGTCGGTTATCAGTACTGTAGCATAAGTGACAGGTTCGTTGCTTTTTGAATCGGTGAGTTTTATGCGGGGTGTCTGTGGAAAGAGATTTAAGCTTACCAGGCAAAACACAAAGAGCAGTAAAGCGTACTTACTGCAGATGAATTTCCTGTGATTATTAGTATTTGATGTCATAAAGACATTGACTGGTAAAGCATGAAATCCATTTAACGGGAATTGCACAAAGATTCTTCCCTAAGTGCTTAAAAGTCCTGTCCGCGGACCTGAATGAGGTCAGTTCGCAGTGTTATTCCAATGTCGAGACGTCGAATGAAAGATTTCCTGTGGTGGAACCTTCAAAGGAAGTAAACCTGACCCTGTAAATCTTCTCGTTCTGGTCCTTAACAAAGAAAACCCTGGTATCGTCGATGGTGTACTCGAATGTGTCCATACTGAATGTCTTCCAGTCTGATCCTATTGTTGACATATTTGTGAGAAATCCTGTATCTGGCATTATCTCAGAAAGAGGATCAACATCGGTACTCTCAAGTGCTGTGACGCCTATATTCTGTAGTACCCCGGTAACAATATAATTAATACTGTTATCAACATATTTTGTAAAGACCAGGTCCCACTTGTCGATTTCCGGTTCCCTGTCGACCTCTTCATTTGTCTCAAGTGAGTAGTAGACAAAATTCTTGTTCTTATCAGAGAGATCAAGATTTACAACCTGCTCATTTGAACCATCCAGGTCAGCATATTTGAAGGAATATTTCTGATCGACAGACAATTTACTGTCTATCCAGATTTTCTTACCTTCTCCGCTTCTTGTTTTGATTATGTATAAAGAAACGCCTGCCAGGTTATGAGTAACCTCGTTATATACACCCCAGCCATAATTCGGATGACCTGTTGCATTCATATTAAATGCGCCTTCAACCCAGGTAGTATCGGAATTAGTAAGAGCCGTCCATGTATAGTATCCTGCAGTATCGATGACATCGGCCCAGGTCCAGTTGGGAGTAATGGGAAAGGCTTTAAGTGTAACTCCCGATCCTCCGTTCGTTAGTATAGCTGCTTCCCGCGATGAAACGCTGAATGCGATATCCCAGTCTGCTCTGGGTACGGAAGTGATAAGTCCGTCGCTCAGCCTGAAGAAGATATCGTTTGCATAACCTGCTCCCAGTGAAATGGTCTCGCTCTTCGTTACCAACGACTTCGAGTCTTTCTCACATGAATAAATGCTTAATACTGCCAGTATTGTCAAAATCAAATAACCGTTCTTTTTCATGATAAACCTGTTTAAATATGTGTTAAAATACATTTCCATTCATGACAATTCCCACCCCCAAGAATTATGAAAGTGCAAAAGTAAGGATTTTTTTACTGTTATTTCGTTAACAATAAAATGCTATTTATCATAATTAGCCGGAAAATAAACATCATCAGGCAATAAGATCCTTATCAGCCTGTAATGCCTGGAACAGAATAGAAATGCAGAGATTTGTTATTCCTTAAGTTGCTTTATACCCATATTATATAAGGTAAAGGCAAAAATATCGGCATATTGCTCAATTGTCTTGCTTACAGGGGTACCTGCTCCATGACCTGCCTTTGTTTCAATTCTTATCAGGACAGGATTCCTCCCGGCCTGCTTGGCCTGCAGCTGTGCAGCAAATTTAAATGAATGAGCCGGTACTACCCTGTCATCATGATCGGCAGTAGTAATAAGAGTGGCAGGATATTTGGTACCCTTCTTAACGTTTTGCACCGGTGAATATTTGTAAATGTATTCAAACATCTCCTTACTTTCTTCCGAAGTGCCGTAGTCGTATGCCCATCCAGCACCTGCTGTGAATGTATGGTACCTTAGCATATCCATAACGCCGACTGCGGGAAGAGCAACCTTCATAAGGTCAGGCCGCTGAGTCATAACAGCTCCAACAAGCAGCCCTCCGTTGGATCCTCCCCGGACAGCAAGGTAGTCAGATGAAGTATACCTATTATCAATCAGGTATTCTCCTGCGGCAATGAAATCGTCAAACACATTCTGTTTATTCATTTTTGTGCCGGCCAGGTGCCATTTTTCACCATATTCCCCGCCGCCTCTTATATTTGGGACAGCATATATACCGCCCATTTCCAGCCATAATGCATTAGGAATACTGAATCCTGGAGTCTCGCTGATGTTGAAACCGCCATATCCGTAAAGAATCGTCGGATTCTTTCCGTTTAATTCAGTCCCCTTCCTGTAGGTGATGATCATAGGTATCCGTGTCCCATCCTTTGAGTTATAAAATATCTGGACAGATTCATAATCGTTTCCGTTAAAAGCCACAACAGGTTTCTTATATATTTCAGTACTTCCTGTAACAGGATTGAGTTTGTAAATTGTTGAGGGAGTGATATAGTTTGTAAATGAGAAGTAGACCTCCTTATCTTCCTTTTTAGCACCGAAGCCTGAAGCTGTGCCGGCTCCCGGCAGGACAACCTCCCTTACCAGTTTACCATTCTTGTCATATTGTTTAACTTTTGATATGGCATCAGTCATATAATGAGCGAAGAAATATCCGGAACCTGTTGCAGGATCAAGAACATTCTCAGTCTCGGGTATAAAATCCTTCCAGTTCTCTACCCCGGGATCTGATGCATCGACTGTTATGATTCTTCTGTTTAATGCATTAAGATTGGTTACAATAAAGAGTTTCGATCCTTCATTATCTATCACGTAATGATCATTATCGAAGTTACCAACTACAGTTGTGAATGTGCTTCCGGGGTTTTTCAGGTCCTTTATATATAATTCGTTGCCTGTAGTAGATATGGCAGCTGTCACCACAAGATATCTTCCATCTTCGGTTA
>CAYQBZ010000247.1:0-5576 GCA_964415855.1 uncultured Rikenellaceae bacterium | reverse complement strand
TAATCAGGGACAATACTGTTTTCAAGTTGCTAAAGCGGAATCTGCCAGGACCTTATACATTTATTGTCCGGGCCAATAACCAGATACCGAAATTATTCAAGAATAAGAAGAATACGGTAGGCATAAGGATCCCTGACAACAATATCGTAATGACACTTGTCAGGGAACTGGGCCGTCCTATCATTACGACATCAATTCACGACCAGGATGAAGTGATTGAGTATACCACTGATCCTGAACTTATCTTTGAGAAATACCGTGACTTTGCTGATATAGTAATAGATGGTGGTGCCGGGAAAAATGAAGCCTCCACAATTGTTGACTGTACCGGTGAGGAGATCCTTATACTGAGGCAGGGTCTTGGTGTTCTTGAGTTGTGACAGGAGAAATCTCTAACTACCCATCTGAAGCTCCTAGTGCCTGTAAAAGCTCCTGGTGAATAATAGCAGCACCGTAAGTAATTCCAGGCGGCCCAGAAGCATAAGCAATGACAGAAACCATTTGCCTGTAACCGGCAAGGCCGAATAGTTGGTGAAGGGACCGAAGGAACCTATCCCCGGACCTATATTTCCGAGCATGGAAGCAGAAGTGCTGAATGATGTTACCAGGTCATAATCCATGAATGATATCAAAAGGGCGCCAACGCATGTTATGAGAAGATACAGGGTTACAAACACCAGCAGGTTATAGATGGTGGTCTGCGATATAATATGCTTATCAAGCCTTACCGGTATGAAAGCGTTGGGGTGTATAAGCCTTTTCAGCTCCTGCCTGTTATTCTTGATAACGAGAAGGAGCCTTACGATTTTTATGCTGCCGCTGGTCGATCCTGCCATGCCTCCTGTAAACATCAGAATGAACACAAGGAGGATCATCAGGTTGCCCCATAAATTAAAGTCCTGGGTGTAAAACCCTGTGGTGGTTATGATCGACACAATGTGGAAAGCCCCGTTAATCAGTGAGTTGCCAGGTGAATAGCTTCCCCTGGCGTAGAGGATAATGGCAGCCAGTAACACGAATCCGAGGCAGAGAAGTGCATATAATGTGAACTCATTATTGCCGGATATCTTCTTAAGATTACCTTTCAAGCCAAAATAAACAATCGTCATGTTTGTCCCTGCAATAAACATGAACACTGTTGTGACCAGCATTATATATGGTGAAGAGAATGCTGCAAAGCCATCGTTGCGTGTTGAAAATCCTCCGGTGGACAGAGTGGAGAATGAGTGGCATACCGAGTCGAATACCGGCATTCCGCCGATGATAAGTGATATGGTTTCTGCAAGGGTGACTATACAATATATGAGTACCAGCCTTTTTGCGGCATCTTTTATCCTTGGATGTATTTTATCAGCTTGCTGACCTGAAAACTCTGTGGCCGCAAGCTGGATGTTTATTGACTTTACCACCGGGAACACTGAAAGTGAAATAAAAATAATACCTATGCCTCCCATCCATTGCGTAAGGCTTCTCCAGAAGAGAACACCATGTGGTAATGCCTCCACATCAGTAAGAATAGTGGCTCCTGTTGTTGTGAAGCCTGACATTGATTCGAAAAAAGCGTCAGTGAAATTATGTATTGACCCGCTGATGACAAAGGGCAGTGTTCCGAAGAGGCTGAAGATGATCCATGTACCGGTGACGATAATATATCCTTCCTTGTTGCCATATACTTTCTCCTCTCTTCGCAGGGGAGAAAACACTATAACTCCTGTTACGACTGTTATAAGTGCAGAGTAGAAGAACGAAGCAGCTGCAGGTTCATGGTATATACGTGCTACGGCTGCAGAAGCAAGCATGAACAATCCTTCAAATATGAGCAGCAGGCTGAATACCCTGGCTATAATCCTGAAGTTGATCATTAATGGTCAGGTAAAATATTTCGATAGTCTGTCGTATGCCGATGGCAGGGTAAAAGCGACTACCTTATCATTTGCCCTTAATATTGTGTCGCCTGTTGCAATGAAAGGTACTCCGTCCCTGGTGCCGCCACCGACTATTGCATCTTTCGGGAAATCAAGACTTCTCAGGGTCCCTTTGGTGATCTTCGAGTGTGCAGGAACAATAAATTCCAGCACTTCTGCATCGGTGCCTGTCATACATTTTACCTGTGTGACATTAGGATTTGTCGTATACCGGAAAATCCTGCTTGCCGCAGATATCTTCTTGTTGATAATTGTATCTATACCGGTATTCTCGGCAAGATTTATATATTCCATGTTCTCAACCTCAGCTATGGTCTTTTTTACTCCCATCTTTTTAGCAAGAAGGCATGACAGGATATTGGTCTCAGAATTACCTGTCACTGCTACAAAAGCATCCATATTGGTTATTCCTTCCTGTTCGAGAAGCTCAAGGTTACGGCCATCACCATTAATTATCAGGGTATTATCAAGTATTTCTGAAAGATCCTCACATTTGTTAATATCTGAATCAATCAGCTTTACTTCGTACGATTTCTGCATATTAAGCGCAATATGTTTTCCTATTCTGCTCCCCCCGAGTATCATTATGCTCTTTGCTTCAAAGCTCTCTTTGCCCGACGCATTCATCATCTCCTCAATGCCCTCGTGCATGGATATCACATATACCATATCACCCAGCATGAACCTCTCATTTCCCCTTGGCACAATTGTCTTACCCTCACGTTTTATTGCAACGGCCCTGTATTTGTCAGTTTTATAGCTGGCAGCAATTTCCTGCAGGCTCTTGTTCAGTATTGGTGCATTCTCAGCAAGATTAAGAACATAGATGGCCAGTTTTCCGTCTGCAAATTCCATGAAATCAGTAGTTCCCGTTTCATGAAGCAGCCCCAGCACTTCACGTGCTGCTATCAGTTCAGGGTATATAAGTGAATCGATACCTATCGATTTAAAGAAATCCACTGTCGATTTCTCAAGGTAATCGAGGTTGTCGATTCGGGCAATTGTGTTAATCGCCCCGAAACGCTTGGCAAGGATAGAGGAGGTTATATTGGTATCTTCCGAGTGAGTTACTGCAATGAACAGATCGGTCTTTTTTATCAGGGAATCCTTTAGCAGCTTGACAGAAGTGGCCGAACCCTCGTTCGTGAGCACATCCATTGAACTCACAATGGGCTTCAGCCTTGCCTCTTCCGGATCGATAAGAATAATTTCGTGATTTTCATTCGATAACATCTTGGCAAGATGTGTTCCGACCTCACCTGCTCCGGCTATTATTATCCTCATCTAACAGTACATGAATAGTCATGACAAAATAAGACATAAATAGCAAGATACTCAAGTTTTTTAGCACTTTTATTAAATGATTGTTCACAGGCTTCTTATATAAGCTCCCGACTGCCTTACTATATGAACTCTGTCAATAATACTGTTGATGCTTTCCTGCCGTGTATAGAAGGCCGGTGATACTCCCGGGCTTATTATTATTGCCTCCGCCGATATGCCGGAAAAAAGGTTCCTTTCTATAAACGGACGAGTGCCGGTAATGATAATATAGTCCGGTCTGAATAAGCTTAATATATCATTATCAAGCGATTTGGTGATCAGAATATTTTTTTTAGCCGCCCTTATGCAATTATATCTTTTTTCAAGGGGAAATATCCTGGTTTTAAGTCTGAGAGTTGCGCAATACCTGTTAATCTCATCTCCTTTCGTAATGGAGTCGGAATAGATACTGATTATCTTGCCGTTTCTGATTCCCACAGCTGATGAGCCTGGTGTGTTGAAGACAATTAATTCACTTGTTGTGCGGGTTGATATCTCTGATAATGTCCCTGCAAGAGTGAAAAGAGCGACAACCGCGAGAAGATAAAAGACAGGGAAGGGTTTCTTCCTTAAGATATAAAAGCAGCACAGGTAAATGGTAATTACAAGTAAAATGCACTCGGTAGTGGTCATCCCGATATTCTCAAGGGTTGAATGCGGGAGAGAGGATACCCGGGCTGTCAGCAGTTCGGTAAGGTCTGTCAGACGGTTGAGAAAGGAGGCCAGAAGTCCTGAAAGGAAGCGCAGAGGAAATGTCAGAGGGATGAGACACCCGGTAATGATAAGCAATGATGAGAGCGGAACGATTAATATACTGGTAACTATGAAATATACCGGGAACCTGTTGAACAGCATTATCGTCAGTGGAAGGGTACCAGCCTGGGCAATAATGGTGACAACAGCAGCCTGCCATATCCTGTCCGCCACAAAGTTCTTAAAATGAAGCATCCGGTAAAGGAACCTGTAAAAGCTTATTATATAGATCACTGCACAATAGGAGAGAAGGAATCCCGCATCGAATACTGAAGATGGTTTGATAATGATAAGGATGAATGCTGATGCAAGAACTGAGTTTAGCGGGTTTATCCTCCGCTTCATAAGTTTCCCGGCATTGAGGAACGAAAACATCAGTGTTGCTCTTAGCACCGATGGTGTCAGTCCGGTGACATATGCAAAGATCCACAGTATAAGGATCGTTAATATGACCCTGGCAATATTTAACCTTCCCTTAAGAAAGAAGAGCATATAAAAGACAAACATGCTTACAATGCCGGCATGTAAACCTGATACAGCCATAATATGAACCACCCCGGCCTTTATAAAATTCTGTTTCTGCTCAGGGTCGAGCATGTTCTTCTGTCCGAGTGTTACTGCTGCCACTACAGCCAGGTTCTCCCCGGTTATACCCCGTTCCCGGTACATGTCTATTATCTTATTCCTTATTATCAGGGCACTGTGAGACAGCTTCCTGTGCGATGGCCTGGTGTGCAGGATAATATCATCTGTAGTGGTAAAAGCCAGGTACCGGGATCCCTGGTTAAGCATGTAGAATCCGTAATCAAATTCATATGGATTGCCCCTGTTCACAATTTCAACAGGGCTGCATTTAATGATCAGCTGATCCCCCGGGCATAATGAGGGAAGCAGTGAGTCCTTCCTGTTATAAATTATCATTGATCCTTTTACCGCTTCTGCCGTTTCGCCCTTAATTATATATCTAAGCCTTACTTTAAGCAGGGAGCTGTTCTCTTTTTCTTCAGGATAATCCTCCAGCGTGCATGAGAAGAGCGAACTCCCGGGTGGAAGAAAGGAAATATTTTCTCTTTCATTCTTAAAAAGGAGCAGACCGCAGATAAAAAGTGCCGATGTAAAGGAGTAGCCAAAGATATTATTGGTGATGCTATTGTTGAAGAACCTGCTGATATAAAAGCCGGCAAGAGTAAAAATTATGGCTGTACCCAGCAAGAAAATACCGGGTTTTATATAAAGACCTGAAATTATCCCCATACATAATGGCAGGCCTATACGTATAAAAGGAATTTCTTTATGTAGCACAGTCTGCAGCTAATGAGACTGTATAAAGATATAAAAAAGTATTTAAAGTGAGCTTAAGCTTGGAGTATTTAGAGTAAACTGAAATAACTGAAGGAGGCGGATTAGTTGAAAACGATACTGGAATAATTACAAATAATCCAGACGGGCACAGCACTTCATGTAATCTGTGTTCCACTGATCGTTATCCTACTTTCTTGCCGGGAAGCACTGTTTTGTATTCTGCCTCGAATTTACCTTTGCTTATGGCAAGCAGCTTGCTTTTCAGGAGCCTCT
>CAYQBZ010000246.1:0-5610 GCA_964415855.1 uncultured Rikenellaceae bacterium | reverse complement strand
GCATACGCCGAACTTAAGAGGTATCTAAAGAATCTTGAACTTCACTTTGCCGGAGAGGAGAGTTCTTCAGAGATCCTTTCTGATATTGAGACCCGGATGGCTGAATTATTCCGGGCCAGACTTTCCGGTTACAAACAGGTAATAGACATTGATGATGTAAGGCAGATAATATCTGTACTTGGTACACCGGAGGATATTTCCGACAGTGACGGTCCGTCAGCCCATGAAAAGTTTTCCTCACCAGGGTATCACCGAATGTACCGCGATCCCGACCACAGGGTGATCGGAGGGGTGTGTGCGGGGATGGGAGCCTACTGGGATACTGATCCGCTGATAATCAGGATCATATTCATTGTACTCGTTCTTGCCGGGGGCCTGGGAGTTCTGGTATATTTAATACTATACATAGTTTTACCCGAGGCAAAAACCACCACCCAGAAAATTGAAATGAAAGGGAACCCGGTCAACATTCACAATATCAAGGAATCCGTAAAGAAAGAGTTTAAGTCAGTCAGGAAGAACATGAAACTTTAAATGATATGTTACAACAGATATTCTAGTGCAAAAAATTTAAAACTGTATAAAATGGACTTGGAAAACACAAAAGCACAGATGCGTAAGGGAATACTGGAGTATTGCATTCTATCTGTATTATCCAGAAATTCCTGCTATGCCAGCGATATAATCAAGGAACTGAAAGAGGCGAAGGTTATTGTGGTTGAAGGTACCCTCTACCCGCTTCTTACAAGGCAAAAGAATGCCGGATTACTTAGTTACAGGTGGGAAGAATCACAACAGGGTCCCCCTCGTAAATACTATGAACTTACTGAAGATGGCCGGACCTACCTGTCTGATCTTGATAAATCCTGGCAGGAACTCGTTGAATCAGTCAATCTGATAAGAACAAGGTAATCATTTAATAATTTCAAAACTGAAAATTATGGATAAGACAATAAATATAAATCTGGGTGGTACCCTGTTCCAGATTGACGATGAAGCATTCGGAATTCTTCGTGATTACCTTCAGGCAATTAACAACCGGTTCAGAAATGTTCAGGGAGGGCTTGAGACCATTGAGGATATTGAATCAAGGATCGCTGAGATATTTCAGTCACAGAAGGGTATGGCAGGAGTAATAACAAAGGAAAATGTAGAGGCAATGATCTCAATTATAGGAAAACCCGGGGATTTTGACCTTAATGAAGATGAGATGGTGCCTCCAGCTAACACCTCATATAAAAGAAGGCTCTATCGCAGTCGTGAGGATACAATAATAAGCGGAGTATGCGGAGGGATAGGAGCATATCTTAATACCGATCCGGTACTGTTCAGGATCCTGTTCGCAATATCCGCACTTATATTCGGGACAGGATTTTTCGTCTATATCGTACTCTGGATAGCTCTTCCACCGGCGGATACTGACTCAAGGAGAAGAGAACTGTACGGAAGTGCATATCATACTAAGCGGTCACATACTGGAGGACCTGCCAGCCTTCAGCCAAAGGGTTCAGAGGGATACACCAGAGGAGCAAATTATGAGTCAGGGTTAGGAAATGCTTTTAATGAAATATTCTGGGCAATAGGAAGGGTATTTTATATTATCCTGCGTATATTCCTTATTGTTATGGGAGTTATATTCGTGCTGACAGGTTTTCTTTTCATCCTGAGCATCGTAATGGTATTTGTTTTCAAATACCCCGGAGCATTCTCCACGGACACATTTGATATCAGTCTTGTATACTTTCCTGATTTTCTCAGTTATATTGTAAGTCCTTCAGTTTCACCATGGATAATAGCATTATCGCTTATTGCATGTATCCTGCCGATGCTTGCGCTTATTTACTGGGGTGTTAAGATGATATTCTGGTTCAGGGCCAGGGATGGAGTTTTCAGCCTTGTCGGACTGGTAATCTGGGTAATGAGCATTACTGCGCTTGCCATAATACTGTTCAATGAAGGAATAGGTTTTGCCGAAACAGCTAAATCATCCACCTATGAAAGTATTACCCCTGCACCAAAGACTCTATACATTTTAACAGGTCACAGGGTGTCTGATCTGCATATAGATAAGGAACTGTCCGTTAAAGAAGAAGGATATACTGTTTTCATCAATGAAGAAGTAAAGGAATTATATATACGTCCCTATTTAAGCATCAGAAGTTCTGAGGATAATGATTGCAGCATAGAAATACGTAAGCGTTCCGCAGGACGTAGTGAACTGGACGCTTCAAGAAAGACTGAAACACTGCTGTACAATTATAAGATCAATGGGGATACTCTGCTTCTTGACGAATATTTTACGATACCTGCCGAACGTAAATGGGCTGTCGATAATATTGGCATAAATGTGAATGTCCCCGAAGGCACCATTCTGAAGTTAGACAATGGAACGTCTTCCCTGTTTCACGACCGATACTTCAACCGGTATCAGCCTGACCCGGGAGCACCCTGGAAGGACAGGACATATATCATGTCAGGGGAAGGACTTCAACCTTCAAGTAGCCGCTGATCCGGATAAAAAAGAAATTCCTGGTTTTTTCATTCCTGATATGTTCAAGGAGGTCCGGCACAGAGATTCTGGTGCCGGATCTTTTCTTATGTAAAATGTTAATCATATGTTAATCATTGATTTTTATACCACTGTATCTGTTCCTTTATTTAACTTCGGTTCCGCTTTATCAACTAATTGACTAACTGCCATGAAAAGATCAATTTTAAGTTCACTGTTCTGTGTCTGCCTTGTAGCTGCTTTTCCGCAGGGATCATACATACAACCGGATACCCTCAGGAAAGATGCCCTGAATGTTTTTATGGAGGCAAACGACTATATCCGAAAAGAGATACCATATGTTAATTATGTAAGAGATATAAAAGATGCGGAGGTGTACATCATCTCAACTTTTCAGCGTACTGGCTCAGGAGGAGGAGAACACACATTTTTCCTGATAGGACAACATGAAAATGCCGGGATGCGCGATACGATCTCATTCGTTACTTCCCCTGATGAAACGCAGGATGAGATAAGAATTAAAGAGGTTCGTACATTAAAAATGGGATTAATGCGTTACGTGGCACGAACCCCTCTTGCAAAATATATGAATATAAGTTTCTCTGAGCCATTATCTGAGGCCGTATCATCCGACAAATGGGACAGCTGGGTATTCGGAGCCTCTTTTAATGGTTTCCTGGACGGACAAAAATCATATAAATCGACCTACATAAATGGAAACCTCACTGCAGCACGAGTTACTGAAGACTGGAAGATAAACCTTAGGGCAAGGTATAATTACAGCGTTGACAAATTTGATATTGATGATGAGATAATAACCAGTGATAATAATTCAAAATCTTTTAACGCATTGATTGTAAAGAGCATTTCCGGTCACTGGTCCTACGGAGGATCATTTTTCATAGGATCCTCAAGTTACAGCAACTTTGATATTTCGTCGACCATTATGCCGGGACTAGAATATGACCTTTTCCCGTATTCCGAATCGACAAGGAGGCAGTTGAGGCTCCTTTACTCCGCAGGCTATAATTACATGAATTACACTGATACGACAATCTACGACAAGACCTGGGAAGGACATCTTCAACACTCATTCAGTGCAGCATACGAGGTTGTACAGAAATGGGGATCGATTAACGTCAGTATGGAATACAGCAACTATCTTCATGACTGGTCCAAAAACAATCTTTCAGTTGATGGTTTTATCAGCCTGAGAATTGCAAAAGGGCTGTCTGTTACATTAGGAGGCGGGGCTTCCCTGATACACGATCAGCTTGGACTGGTGAAAGGAGGGGCAACAACTGAAGAAGTGCTTCTTCGCAGAAAGGAACTCGCGACGCAGTTCCAGTATTTCACCAGCTTTGGTTTCTCATATACATTCGGATCAATATATAATAATGTTGTCAATCCCAGGTTCGGGAACAGCGGAGGAGGAGGAATGACAATAATCATGAATTAACGCGATTTCAGATATGATGCCTCCCTGAATACCGGGCCGATATCACTGCCACCTGAAATTGAGCTCATTTGATTATATATTCTTACCTTTATAAAGAATACTCCGGATAAATACCCAATAGTAAGATGATTCTTCAATTTGGTACTCTGATTTTAATAGCCGGCCTGGTAGTGTATATAATATTTCTGCATACGCGGCTCACTAAAAAGAATATTTTTATTGAATCAACAGTAAAGAAATTGTCGGGGATTGACAAAAGCCGCAGTATGGAAGAGATGGTGGCATTCATGAAAGAGCTTCAGAAGATAAGTCAATTCAGCGAATATTTCACGGACAAACTGCTTGATGAGAGTTCAGTCAATTTTATTTTCGGAAATGGTAAAGAAGCTAAAACTTATATCCATTATACTAAAGAGGAAAACGTTGCCACGAGGATCCTGAAGGAGGGCTTTAAATTTGTTGATTCATTTTATAAGACTGCTCTTCCGGTTTCAGGCGATAAGCTTGATATAACGGTAAAACATAACAGCCGTAAATATTATGGAGATTATCTTATCGTGATCAGCATTTCCACCGACATTGTAAATCACTATTCACAGGAGCTTAAAGAAGCAGGAATTAAAAATTGCTCTTTTGAAAACATTTTGACAGAAACTCCCCAGGTAATAACTGAAAACGCCGACATTGAATACCTCCTCCCAAATAAATTCATAAAGGGATATGTTAACCACAGGACAGGTGAAATTACACAGAATCCTGAATTTGATCCCTTTTATAACTCACCGGCTTTCATGAGAAATATTGACATCCGGAAAAAGAAATAATAAAATACTTTCCGGATAAAAACAAAATCCCCGTTTTGTTTGTTGATTGAAGCAATAAAAGAAAGTACATCACCGGAACAATCAACTCAAGTAATAATTACATTTGAGAACTAATTTTTACCTCAAAATGAAAAAGTTAATCCTTCTTTTACTGGTTACCTGTATGGTAACCGCAAGCAACGTTAATGCCCAGGGCGGACTATTAAAAAAAGTTGCAAAATCGATGACCAATGAACTTCTCGGTAAGACAGAAAGTAATAATGCGGATCAGCCTGAACCCTCCTGTGCATGTAGTGATGCCATACTGATGCTTGATCTTGGAGGAAAACTGCAACTGAACTATTACGAATTATCAATCAGCATTTCCGACGATGGGAGCATCCTGGCGAAACAGGCTGGAGCAGATGAATATTATATTGCTAAAAATGGTACAACTCAGGGGCCCTTTAAGGAAGGAGATCCCAGGCTTGCTGAATTTGGAATTACCGGTAATAATACGGATGACAACAGCATTGATGGCTTTATCAGCAGGAACAAACCATATATCGGCAAATCAGGAGACAAGCTGTTAATTACATTCGGAGGCAAATCATATGGACCATATTCACTGATAAACGATTTCAAGGTCTCAAAATCCAAAGACAAATTTGCAGCTCTGGTTATTGAAAATGTTGCCGTTTCGGAAACCTATGGCAAAAAGATGGATGAAGCTATGAAAAACGCAAAAAGTGACCAGGAACGTATGGAAATTGCAATGGAGTTTGGTCAGCAGCTGCAGCAAAATATAATTGTAAATCTTAATCAATAGAATCATAATT
>CAYQBZ010000245.1:0-5623 GCA_964415855.1 uncultured Rikenellaceae bacterium | reverse complement strand
CAGGCAGTATAAATTATTCATACTTCGTTCCCTTCATCTGTTTCGTTGTAATCACTTACTATTCAATTGTAAGCAGGAGAACAGAGAAAATATTTAAACCGGTTTAAATATGAACAAAAAGCAGTGTCAGATCTGACCTGTCACCAGCCCCTATTAAACCAGGAGACTGACTTTAAACTTGATATCGTCGAAAATGGTCCTGTCTCCAAGGTTTTCAAAGAAAGAACCCGAACCATAGCGGATATCATATAAGGTACGGTCAATAATAATATTGGCATAAAACCACAGGCCATCATCTTTGTTCTGCCTTACGGCCTTAATCTCAATTGGTTTGGTTATTCCTTTAATTGTCAGCGTGCCTGTTACAACACCGCTTCCTTTATCGAAAGGAGTGCTTCCCGTAATCACGAGCTTTGATGTGGGGAATTTCTCTACAGAAAAGAAATCATCAGACTTCAGATGAGTTTCCAGTCTTGCGTTTCTTGTCGATTCCTTAATAGTGGTCATGTCGATAACAAATTCGCCCGATACAATTTTATTATCCTGCCAGGTAATCCAGCCTGATTGCAGATTAATAGAACCCGTATGCTGATTTGTTATCCTCTCCCCTAACCAGAGTATTTTTGTTTTACTGGTATCGGCAGTTAATTTCTCCTGGGCGGTCAGGCTCACAAAAAAAACCGGTGAGAGCATCAGAAATAATAGTGCTTTTTTCATCTTTTCTTAAATTAAAGTGCACTATTAAACAACAGGAAGGGGTGTTTTGTTTAAAGGTTGTGGATATTCAGGCCACCGCTAATCTCGAAAATCATACCTGTTGAGAAATTCCAGTCACCCCTGGCCAGCGAGGCTATTGCCTTGCCGATATCTTCCGGCAGCCCCCATCTTTTTTGAGGAACCAGCCCTTCACTGATGAGCCTGTCATACTTATCTTTAATCTTCGCTGTCATATCGGTTTCTATGATACCCGGACGAACCTCAAAGACAAGTATAGCTTCATCAGTAAGCCTGTCGGCAAAGACTTTCGAGGCCATGCTGAGGCCGGCTTTTGACACGCAATATTCGGTTCTGTTTGTGGATGATAATGCAGCAGAAACAGATGTGACAAACACTATCATAGGATTATATCCGCTGATCTGCTGTTTCAGCCAGATCATCTCCTTCGCAATTTTCTGAGCAAAGAATACCGGCCCTTTGAGATTGATATTCATCACCCTGTCGTAGCTCTCTTCTGTCATATCAAGGATATCACTTCTGAGAAGCGGAGCCACTCCTGCATTATTTACAAGAAGATCGATTCTTCCATATCTTTCCAGGATATTTGCCACCACCTCCTTCTGGCAATCAGTGCATGAGATATCTAGTCCTACAGGGAAAAACTGTGCCCCCCTTTTAACTACCTCCTCACTCAGGAATTCCATCCCTTCACTATCGACCAGACGCGCAATGGCGGCAACGTCATAACCCCCGTCTGCCAGTGCAATAGCAACCGCCCTGCCTATTCCCCTGCTGGCACCTGTAATAACTGCTACAGGTTTGTCATTCATACGTAAAGAGTATTCAGGATTCCGGTAAATATGATCCAAAGGTAATAATTTGCCCGATTTTGCCAACACTCATTCTGATTATCATCATTAATTTCTATCCTTCTGCCTCCCCTGCAAGTGACTTTCCGCCATATCCGGGTTCAGATCAGGAACCTCCACCCAGCATCTTTTTGCCCAGCTTTCCATTCCTTTTTCAGCCAGTTGCACACCTTTCGCACCTTCCAGAAGATCCCACAGAAAAGGTTCATCTTTCACTACATGTTTCAGGAACAGTTCCCACTCTGCTTTAAAAGCATTTTCATATACCTCCTGGTCAGGCACCTTCGACCATCCCTCAAAGAAGTCAACAGCTTGTGGGATATCAGGATTCCAGACTGGTTTTGGTGTATTACCATAATGCTGGATATAACACTGGCGCAAACCGGCCACTGCAGATCCTTCCGTACCGTCTACCTGCAGTGTAAGAAGGTCATCCCGTCTGACCCTGACAGCCCAGGAAGAGTTAAACTGTGCAATAATACCTCCCTCAAGTTCGAATGTAGCATAAGCCGCATCTTCTGCAGTACACCTGTACGGTATTCCGCTCTCATCAACTCTTTTTTGGATATGCGTTGCACCAAGACAGGAAACACCTTTTACCTTTCCGAAAATATTGTCAAGCAGATACCTCCAGTGACAGAGCATGTCACTTATTATCCCGCCATCATCTTCCTTACGATAATTCCAGGATGGTCTCTGTGATGGTATTGTATCGCCTTCAAATACCCAGTATCCAAATTCTCCTCTTACGGAAAGTATCCTGCCAAAGAAGCGCTGCTCAATAAGACGTCTTAGCTTTATTATTCCCGGCAGCCATAACTTATCCTGCACAACACCGTTTTTAAGACCGGCACTTTTACACAGCATATACAATTCAATGGCATTCCTTGTATTAGCAGCTACCGGTTTTTCACAATAGATATGCTTGCCGGCTTTAATGGCTTTTTTAACATCTGCAGCTCTTCTTCCGGTTATCTGGGCATCGAAATAGACACTATTAGCAGGATCACTGAGCACCCTGTCGAGATCTGTACTCATCTTCGAAAATCCGGCCAGATCACACAGCTTTTTCAGTTTATTTTCATCACGCCCTACAAGAACAGGATCAGGCAATATGATCTCACCCTGACCTGCCATGATCCCTCCCTGCTTCCGTATTTCAGCGATCGAGCGCAGCAGGTGCTGGTTTGTACCCATGCGGCCGGTGACACCATTCATTATTATTCCAACAGTATGCTGTTTCATTTTGTATAATTTATACGTACTTTTTGTATGCTGATATTATCCTCCTTAAAAATAAATCCTGGTCCAGTTTCCAGTATTCATCTGAAAATATCTCAACTTCATTAAACCCTTTGAATCCTGCCTCCTCAACCCACGACCTTATTTTTCTTACAGGGATACAACCCTCTCCCATCAGACCACGGTCGTTCAGCATATCCACAGTAGGTGTTCTCCAGTCACATACATGAAATGCCATTAATTTATTATTTTGGCCGCATCTCTTTATTCCTGCTTCCAGATCCGGATCCCACCACAAATGATAAACATCGACAGCCACCCCTACCAACGGGGAATCTAAAGCCTCTGCCACGACATTGGCCTGGGCAATTGTATTTATTGCGGAACGGTTGTCGGCATACATCGGGTGCAATGGTTCTATGGCCAGCCGGACACCTGCTGCCATAGCCTGCGGCAATATCTCCGTGATCCCTTCCTGTATCTGGGCCCTTGAGTCTTCAGGCGACTGGGCAGGATCGGCACCGCAGACGAGCACTATCAGGTCAGTGCCTAGCTCAAAAGCTTCTTCAATGGCTCTTCTGTTATCCTCCAGGGCAATTTTTCGTTTCCCTGGATCCCTGGCAGCGAAAAATCCACCCCTGCAAAGCGATACGATTTTGAGATCGTGACTTCGCAACATTTCTCCGGTCTGTCTTATGTTCCTTCCCTCCAGGGCATTACGCCATACTGTGATCCCTTTCACCCCATTTGCTGCATATTTTCTTGCGGCATGGTCCATGGTCCAGGGCTTTGTTGTTATTGTATGTATGCAGAGTCTTGAAAGGTCTGTCAAGGGAATCCCGTTCATCCTATTGAATTAAAAAATGTGTAATAGCTTTCTTTCCTGATAATACGCTGCAGGTACAAACACACTTCACGTATATGATAATCGCCCCACATACAAGATTCACCATTGGGTATCCTGCTGCCTTCCGCTACCTTATCCCATCCATTAGGCCTGTGATATACTGCATGCAGCAGTAACCCATGATGATTTTCTGCAGTACTCAGGTAAGGTTCACCGAGCAGCGTATCAAGGATACAAAGCCCGGCTTCCATGTAACGGTTTCCCCCCTCACTTTCGCCTTTACCTTTTAAATAATGGCCCAGACGCATCAGCCCCTGCGATGCTATAGCTGCCGCAGAGCTGTCAACTGGTTCAAAATCATTAAAAGGATCAGCAGGTCGCGACAGGTAATCTCCCATCCTATGCAGTCCCGGAGCACCAGTATCCCAGTAAGGAATACCATCTGTCGGCGTATTGTCAATGTAAAAATCGCAGGTCGCTTTTGCAGCTTTCAACATTACTCCCTGAAGTTCATAATTTCCTGCTTGTTCCTGCATTGCATGGTCATCAGCCGAACCAAACCACTCCAGGAGTTCTGCAAAACCGCACATGGCCCAGGCAAGTCCTCTCGTCCAGGTTGTGAAGCCCGAATATCCCTGCTGGGAATTCGGACAGCGATAACTGCCGTCATTAAGATTAAAAATGCTCTCATGTGCCGTACGGCCGGGAACATCATATATATCACGGCCCTCGCCATAGAATACCGAATAAGTTGCTGTGGTCCTGATATGCTCCATGGCGCGTCCGAGCAGGCTTACCTTTTTGTCCCCATCAGTCTGAAGAACATGTCCTAACATATGACCGAGGATAAGTATCCTGCATGTCCGGATAGTATCAATAAACAGTGAATGAGGTCCGTTGAAGGAATATATAAAACCCCCGTTTTTTATATTTGTCCAGCGGGAGGCCTGTACTGCGGCTGAGATTTTAAGTGCCAGCTCATAAAAATTATTCTCCCATTCATTGAGTGGAATTTTACCTTCATGCATCAGGCGTAACAGGTTACCATAGGTACTTAAGTTATTAAAACCATGGTCGTGCACACCTGTATGGCTGATATGGGAAGCCATCTTTGCAAGTATTTTGCTTCTGGCATTATCCAGGAGTTTATTCTCTCCTGTAGCATCAAACTGAAGTATCGCAGAACCATACTGAAATCCCTGCGTCCATTCTGTCCATCCCCTTGTGGAATATTTACCCCAGGCAGTAAATACAGGTGATCCCGGCGACTCATCAAATGATGTCTCTATCTGGTGAATCTTCTTCGCGGAAAGCTGCCAGAACTTCTCCAGCCTGTCCGTGAAGTCACCAGGTTTAAGATCAGGATTTATCTTTAACATTTGTATGCGACGGTTTTTATCATTAATATGAAAAGTAAAGATAATAAGAAAGAAGGGACGCACAATTGCACGTCCCTTATTCATTATTATAATCCGAATTTTCAACCTTCAGGGCGATCAGAATCCAAAACCACCGCCGCCGCCACCGCCGCCGCCGCCACGACCATTACCGAACCTGGGATTGACCACATTGTTATAGATGGAACCGAAAGTATAGGTCAGACTGAGCCCTCCCTCAATACTGAAGCTTGTAGCCTGTTCTTTCAATCTCAGCAATCTCTCAGCCTCAGTAAGATCTCCTTTCCTCAGGTTGAGCTGGTCGTTGATATATGCAACTCCACCATTTACTGAAAGGGATAATCCTTTAATAATTCTAAGTCTTATAAAACCGTCAAGCTCAAGCTTGTTTTTTGAAAAATCGTGAAAGTAATTCGACCCTGTCAGGGACACATTTACTGAACCCCATTTTTGCTGAACCTGGTATGCAATCCTTAATTCGTGCTTGAACAGTCCCTCACTGGTTTTATTCAGGATTGTCGTATCGATATAGTTACTATACTGGTAACCTG
>CAYQBZ010000244.1:0-5625 GCA_964415855.1 uncultured Rikenellaceae bacterium | reverse complement strand
CAACCCTGCCACTTACCGGTGATGAAAAAATAATTTCCGGACGCAGCTTGTCATGAAACAGGGGTGTGCCGGCAGATACCCTGTCGCCGGCTTTTACATTCAGCTTAGGGGTAAGACCCGGGAAATCGACAGGCTTAACGCCATAATGAGGAGACTGTACGTCAGCAACAAGGAGCTTTTCAGCCTCTCCCTTTAACCTGATGTCAAGCCCCTTTTTCAGTTTAACATATGATGACATTGTAGACTTAATAAATAAAAACTCTTTTTAGTGCTTTTGTGTTATTTAATTAACAACAGGTTACAAATGTATAAATACCTGTGAACATTTAAACAAAAGTGCCAAATATGATACAACATTTACATATTTTTAATGTTTTTATGATTATCGGTTAGTTAAGAATTTCTTATGAAAATCGAATTATCTGCATTCTTGTTAATACTCTTTCTGCCACTTGAGGGACAGCCTGATTTTCCGGATACTTACATATATGCCACACATACATCCGATGAAAGAATAAGAACCGTGCAGCTGTACAAAGAGGGATGGAATCTGTCGTACCCGATGATAAAACTAAAGAGTAATGAAAGACTTGTTCTAAGCTTTGACCTGCTTGATGATCAGGCTGAAACATTCTATTACACATTTATTCATTGTGATAAAGACTGGAAAAGATCCGATATTTTCAGGAACGATTATATTGATGGTTATGCTGAAAATCCCGTGGAAGATTACAGCGCTTCTTTTAATACAACTGTAGGCTACTATCATTACGATCTTACTTATCCCAACGACAGGATAAACCTGAAGATCTCAGGCAACTATGCTCTTGTTGTCTACCCTGTCGACAAACCTGAAAATCCTGCTTTCATACAAAGGTTTATTGTAACAGAAGATGCGGTACAAATAAATGTTACGGCACACCGTCCTCAGATGACAAAAGATAACAATACACATCAGCAGGTTGATTTCAACGTTAACTACGGCAGCCTGAGCATAAATGACCCATACAGGAACATATATGCCTTCATACTGCAGAATGGCAGGTGGGATAATGCCAGGCTTAACCTGAAACCCGATTTTTACGGGAACAATGAGTTGAAATATAATTCATTATCCGATAAGAACATTTTTTTGGGAGGAAATGAATTTCGGTACTTTGATATTAAAAGCATCAGATATCAGACTGAATATGTGCAGAAAATCGATTTTGCCAATCCATATTATAATGTTTATCTCTATCCTTCTGAGAACAGGGAATTTAAACCATATTTTTACTGGCAGGATTTCAACGGGAAATATTATATAGCTTTCCAGGAAGGGAAAAAGCCTGAAATTGACGCAGACTACGTTAATGTATACTTCACCCTGCCATCCCGGCAACTGATCCCCGGTGGAAATATGTATGTATCAGGAAACCTCAATAACTGGTCCTTTGATCACAATAATGTTATGGTCTATAATTCTGAAAGAGGTGAGTATGAATGTACAATGCTTCTGAAGCAGGGATGGTATAATTTTGTGTATCTTTTCCTTGAAGAAGGTAGTAAAGACGGTACCTCAACTCTTTTTGAAGGAAGCCATTATGAAACTGAGAATGATTATACTGTGCTTATTTATTACAGGAATCCCAGAGAGAGATATGACAGGCTAATCGGAGCAGTCACCGCAAATACACTTAACCGTCTTTCCAACTAATGCTTCCCGTGGGTGTCTATCCCGTATTGCATATAAATTGTGTGTTCCAGCGATTTGAGTATCTCTGTCATATATTCCTCTACTGCCCTTACAGAACCCGGCAGGGTATAAATAAGCGCATTGCCTGCAACTCCGGCCACGGACCTGCTCAGCAACGCAACCGGTTTTTCCGTCCCGTACCTGACCCGTATAAATTCCATTATTCCGGGAATCTGTTTTGAAAGAAGCGGTGCCACGGTATCCACCGTTATGTCCCTTGGGCCTATTCCGGTACCACCTGTTGTAATAATGATATTGTTGTTATCGCAGGAACTTGTTATGAGTTCCTTAAGAATATCAGCCTCATCGGGAATAGCAGTCAGTGTGATATCAGCATTCCATCCTGCCGAAGCGAAATACACGGAGAGCATATCCCTGATCCTTGGTCCGCTAAGGTCCTCGTATTCACCCCTGGCTACCCTGTCGCTCAGTGTGATTATAAGAATTCTTAATTTCTCAGGTATTTTCATTTCCTGATCTTTTCCGTAAGGCGTATAAAATCAATTACCATATTCTTGTCTGCAGCTTTACACATGTCATAAACTGTAAGAAGGGCAATGCTGACAGCTGACAAGGCTTCCATTTCAACACCTGTCCTGCCTGTGGTACGCACCTCGCTTTCGGCCAGTACCCCTGACATATCTGTACTCAGATCCACCTTAACATTTTCAAGGACTATGTTATGGCACAACGGGATAAGGAAAGATGTCTGTTTGGCAGCACTTATCCCGGCCAGCTGAGCAACTGTGAGTACATCCCCTTTTTTCAGCAAATTGTCATTTATAAGGTTTACCGTATCCGGGGCAAGGGTAATATGCCCTTTTGCCCTGGCAATTCTGAGCTGGTTATCTTTCCCTCCAACATCAACCATAACGGCTTTGCCTCTCTTATCTGTATGTGTCAGTTTTGTCATGATATTTAACCTCCAATATTATAAAATGAACCTGTAACATTTTTTGATCCGCACGCAGGCTTAACGTCCACAGCCATTCTCATGGCTTTTTCAAATCCGATCTTCCTGATGTCAAATTCGATATTGTCAAAAAGACAGGGCTTAAGTTTCCCACTGGCAGTAAGTCGTAACCTGTTGCACAACGAACAGTTGCCACCTGTTCCACCATCGACAAGAGAAAAATGACCTCTGACCAGGTCCATCTGTCTTATATATCTTATTTCCAGATTATTATCCTTACAGAATGCAGCAACATCCCTGGCCTCCTCTTCGTCACGTGAAACCTTTACAACACAATTTATCTTGATGGGTGAGAGTCCCGCATCCTTCGCAACCCCTATCCCTTCAATAACATCATTTATGTCGCCATTTCTGGTAAGAGCTTTAAATTTATCAGGATCGATCGTATCAAGACTGACATTTATCCTTTGGAGGCCTGCGTTCCTAAGATCACTGGCGTATTGTTTCAGCAATACTCCGTTTGTTGTCATCGAAAGGTCCTCTATTCCTTTAATACCGGCAATCATACCAACCAGGGTCACTATGTCTCTTCTTACCAGAGGTTCTCCCCCGGTGATCCTGACCTTGGTAATACCATTTTTAACAGCAACCCAGGTAAATTCTTTGATCTCATCGAATGTAAGGATATCTTCATGTCTGAGAAGTTTAATACCCTCCTCGGGCATGCAGTATGTACATCTCAGGTTGCACCTGTCGGTCACTGAGATACGCAGATAATTAATACTCCTGTTAAATCTGTCGTACACCTGTCATCTCTCCTTTCTCAATTGTTCTTATCCCCGCTGGTAAAGTAATAATCCCATCGGCAAAGGATAGTGCCGTAATATGTGCAGATCCATGATAATCTACCGGGGACACCATCCCGTCATCAGTGATAACAACAGGAATCCATACCTGTCTAGCAGCCGCTTTCCTCGAGAAGGATTCTTTCATTGGGAGATTAATCACCTTTGGTTTCCAGTTATAGCTCATCATTTTATATATAAGAGGCCGCACGAGAAGCTCGAACTGTACAAAAGATGATACCGGATTGCCCGGCAATCCAAATACTACGGAATCCGGATGCGATCCAAACGTTGTCGGTTTTCCGGGTTGCACATTAACCCTGGAAAATAATATCTTCACTCCTGCCCTTTCAAGAACAGAAGGAATGAAATCAAAATCGCCCATTGATACGCCTCCCGTAATAAGGACTATATCATTTTCTGCTATGGCAATATTAACAATCCTGAGTGTCTCTTCCTCGTTATCCTTAGCTATTCCCAGGTATTTACCGTTCGCCCCTGCCCGTTGTGTCTGGGCAAGAAGCTGGTAAGCATTCGTATTCCTTATCTGTGCCATACCCGGTTTTTCAAACGGCTCCACCAGTTCATCACCTGAACTGATGATAGCAACAGACGGCATTTTGCTGACAATAACCGATGTAGATCCAACAGCAGCCATTACGGCAATATCCTGTGGCCTGACCATTTTACCTGCTTCCAGTACAGGAGAACCTTTCATTACATCCTCTCCCTTCATGGCAATATTTAACTTTGAGGAAGGACCTGAATATCTTACTTTTCCGGATGGCAATATCTGCGAATCCTCGACCATGAACACTATGTCGGCACCTTCCGGTACCGGAGCGCCTGTCATTATCCTGGCACATCTATTTTCATCAATCTTATGCTCAGGGAATTTTC
Source organism: uncultured Rikenellaceae bacterium (assembly GCA_964415855.1). Taxonomy (GTDB): domain Bacteria; phylum Bacteroidota; class Bacteroidia; order Bacteroidales; family VadinHA17; genus LD21. The sequence goes on along the minus strand of CAYQBZ010000244.1, from coordinate 1,232 downwards.
CTGCAGGTATTGTCTCAATGATCTCCAGATCTGCTGACAGGTCCGCCTTCCTGCAGGCAAATCCGTCAACAGTAGCTTTATTAAAAGGAGGCATATCGATATCGCTTATTACATTCCCGGCAAGCACCCTGTTCAGAGTATTATTGAACATTATTGTTTCGGTCCCGGTTCTAAAGGCAGAGTTCATCACTGTCTCATATGCTTTTTCAAATGTTATCGTTTCCATAGTGATTTTACATTTACTTCTACCATTCATTTAATTAAACAGAAACCCTTACTTCACCCTGCCCTGCCGGCTTTAGCTCGTCCCATGCAATGCGATACCGGCTTCCCGTGGAAATGAGATCCACACCTCCGACAATTCGTTCACCGGATACTGTTTAAAGGTATCAGCATATACATCAATATAAAAAGTCTCACCGGCATCAACAATTATTTCCATCCCGTATTCAGATGGAAGGATCTCCCTCACAATACCCTTAAAACAGTTACAGTTCGGACAGGATGGTATTTTTTGGGATATTTTGATATCCTCACTACGTAGTAAGAGAAGCCCTTCACTCGGATAGGAGGCATCAGAAAGGCTGAAAACAAGCTTTTCATTACTCACCGCCTTCCATTCACCGTTTTCACTTTTAAATACCACCCTGAAAAAGTTCCTGATACCGGAATATCTGGCCACAAACTTATTTACAGGTCTTCTGAATACCTCCTCCGGAGTTCCTTCCTGGATAATTTTACCATTATGGATCACACCTACTCTTGATGCAAGGCTGACAGCTTCCCTGTAGTCGTGAGTTACATGTATTATTGTAAGGCCCTGCCTGTTAAGGCGGCGGAGAAGTCTTTTTATATCATCCTTCAGGCTGGCATCAATTGATGCCATAGGTTCATCAAGAAGCAAAAGCCTTGGAGAAGTGATCAGTGTCCTGGCAATGGCAACTCTCTGCAACTCTCCACCAGAGAGGTGACTGGTGTCTCTGTCAAGAAGATGGGAGATATTCAAATCCCTTGCAACACCTCTTACGCTATCCCTTACCAGGTTTTTATCAGTTCTACAGGCATGCAACGAATATGCGATATTACCGAAAACAGTCATATTAGGAAAAATCGCATAATCCTGGAAAACCAGTCCTATTCGTCTCGACTGTATCTTTTCCTCCGTAATATTTTTACCATCAAGCCATATCTCACCTGAATCAGGACTGTTTAAGCCGGCAATAAGTTCAAGC
>CAYQBZ010000243.1:2300-5638 GCA_964415855.1 uncultured Rikenellaceae bacterium | reverse complement strand
CTTCACGGATTCTTCGAGACTCTTCACCTGGAGAATAAAAAAACCAATATAAATGCGACTGTTATTATTCCGGGAAGGGTACGGACAGAAATATCGTTGCATGCCCTTGATTCCGAGGGCAGGGAACATGGTAAGATGGATTCCGGACAGGCAAAAGGGATCTCCCCTGAAAAGGCTGCAAAAATAATTATAAAAGGGATGACCAGGAACAGGCGGGAAATTCTCGTTGGAAATAACGAACTTTTCCTGTTACACATAAGAAGATATATGCCCTGGCTTTTCTTCAGGATAGCGGACAAGATAAAATCGACTTAAGGGTTGAAGGGGGTTGAAGGGGGTTGAAGGGGGTTGAAGAAGTTGAAGGGGGTTGAAGGGGGTTGAAGGGAGTTGAAGAAGTTGAAGGGGGTTGAAGAACTTAAAAAGATAAAATATAACTTGAGGTACTCCGGACACTCCAGGCACTTTAGGCACTTTTTAAGTATATGGCAATAAGTAAAACAAGAAGAAAATGAAAGGATATGTAATAAGCGGCATCCAGCAGGTGGGAATTGGTGTGGTGAATGTAGCGGAAGCCTGGAAGTGGTACAGGGAGCAGTTCGGAATGGACTGTCGCGTATTTGAGGATGAGGCAGAGGCTAAACTCATGCTGCCTTATACAGGAGGCAAGCCAAGGAGCAGACATGCCGTACTGGCCCTGAATCTTCAAAGCGGAGGCGGGTTTGAAATATGGCAGTATAAGGGCAGGGAACCTGAAAAGATCAAAGCGGAAATCATGATAGGCGACCTGGGGATAATAGCCTGTAAAATGAAGGTCAAGAATATGGATAGGACACTCAATACCTTCCGCAATAGCGGTATCAGGGTACCTGATGCCGCATCAGAAGATCCATCAGGGAAAAAGACTGTCTTCATGCAAGATCCATACGGGAATATCTTTCAGCTTGTTGAAGCTACTGACTGGTTCAGGAATGAAAAAAAGAATACCGGGGGATCGTACGGAGTGGTAATAGGAGTATCTGATATCGAAAAATCAAGAGTTGTGTATTCTGAAATCCTTGGTTATGATATAGTTGTCTATGATAAAACCGGCATTTTCCCTGACCTGTCAGGGCTTCCTGGTGGCGGTCTGAGTTGCCGCAGGATGCTTCTTAAAAGATCCGTATCGTTTGCAGGGCCATTCAGCAGGATGCTTGGAGAAAGTCTTATAGAGCTTATTATGACTGTAGGTGAACCCGGGAAAAAGATCTTTGAAAACAGGTTCTGGGGCGACCTGGGATTCATTCACCTGTGCTACGATATACGCGGCATGGACGAACTGAGGGATTTCTGTGCAAGCAAAGGATTCCCTTTTACAGTTGACAGCAAGATGAGCCATGAAGGTAACAGTTTTGATATGGGAGAGGCTGCGGGCCATTTCTCATATATAGAGGACCCTGACGGGACATTGCTGGAATTTGTCGAAACTCACAAGATACCTATCTTTAAAAAGCTGGGATGGTACCTTGACCTTAGAAAAAGAGACCCGCACAAATCACTTCCGGACTGGATGGTTAAAGCCCTCAAATTTTCCAGGGTGAAGAAATGAATCCTGTATCAGAGAGACTGCAAAAAAAGACGGCTGATCCATATTGCCCATGCTAAGCGTCAGTTCCCTGCGAGCTGGCGTAATCTTCGGCTTTCCTCATCACTCTCATCGCATTTGCTCCCCATATCTTGGTAATCTCGGCTTTGGAATAGCCACGGCGTAATAATTCTATTGTGATATTCTTAATTTCGTCGACCGTACGACAGCCGTCAATCCCTCCTCCTCCATCGAAGTCGGTTCCGATACCTACATAGTCTACTCCTATCATCTGAACGACATGATCGATGTGATCAACGGCATCCTTGACAGTAGCCAGCTTTTCATATCTCTTCTGTATCTCCCTGTATTCGCTACGCATCTGCTTTTTTAACTCATCCGTGAGAGAATTATAGTCACCATACTTTTCCTGCAGTTCATTAAGTTTTGCCGTCAGTTCAGGATTTGGCTCCGGAGTCTTAAGGTAGCTGCTCAGGATACAGATCTGGATCACACCACCGTTTTCCTTAAGAGCAAGCAACATGTCATCCGTAAGATTTCTTGGACTTCCGCATAAGGCCCTGCATGATGAGTGAGATGCAATGACCGGCGTCTTCGTTACTTTAAGCACGTCGTAAAAAGCCTTATCAGATATATGAGATACATCAACCATCATTCCTAACCTGTTCATTTCCTTAACCACATCTTCCCCGAAGGAAGAAAGACCATTATTTTCAGGTCCGTTCTGGTCGGTAGATGAATCACAGATATCATTGTTCTTCGTGTGAGCCAGGGTAATATAGCGTGCTCCTTCATTATAGAGTTTACCGATCCTTGAAATATCCTTACCGATGGGATAACCGTTTTCAATGCCGATGAAAGCCGCAATTTTACCTGCCCTCTTTATCCTGTATGCATCATCGGCAGTATAGGCAATTTCCGCCATGGAAGAATTTTTCTCCACATTTTTGTGTATGGCATTTAAGATTTTAAGAGCTTCCTCATAGACTGTGTCAAATGATGATTTGTCCCTGGGTCCCTGTCCCGTGAAGACAGCGAAAAATTCGGCATGCAGGCCCCCCTCAACCATCCTGGGAAAGTCTACACAACCTTCAGTATGTCTCACACCCATATCAAACGACGGATCTGAGAAATTCATAGGTGTGTCACAATGTGTATCCACCGTTAGGATTGATGCATGTATTTTATCTGCCTTCTTTACCAGCTGCTCCTCGCCTGTTTTGCAACCGGCCAATAGCAAAAGGACCAATGAGACATTGATCAGTACTTTCATTTTCATCCTGATTATTTAAAGCCGCAAGATAAATAAAAAGTCTTCCTTACAGGTTAATTATGATTAATTTAACCTATTTTAACAAAGAAAAAAAGAAGATATCCGTTGCTGTATTATTATATGTGAAATGCTGCTGATTAATTATCCTTTATGCACCTTACAGAAATACCTTCCGACTTATCAGCAGTGGTCCTTATTATTTTCTCATAAATATTTTCGCAATACCTGATATAGGTTTTTTTTGCGGAACTATCTGCTGAACTCCACCATATGCCTTTAAAGTATTTCCCTCCGAAAGAGCCTTCAGGATTTCGAAATCCAGCTGCATATGCTTTAAAACCGCTTGAGTTCGTTGCTCCCATGTTTGGGTATTCCCAATATCCCCTAATAGGGTAGTGCTGAGGCTGGTGACTATCCGGATCTTTCATTTTACCACCGGCTACCAGTTCTCCTCCAAGAGTATTAATTAAAACAGACCATTCT
>CAYQBZ010000243.1:0-2290 GCA_964415855.1 uncultured Rikenellaceae bacterium | reverse complement strand
AAATGCCAACCGGCAGGACAAAGTTTTCTGCTGTCAGTGGCAGCATACCAGGTATATAACCGTCCAAATTCAGGAACATTTCTTTCGTCACCGTCACAGGCCCATTGATAATGGGGATCAGATTCAAAACGAATGTCTTTTGTTCCTGGTGATGTGGTCCCTATCAAATCTCCATTGTTGTACCTCGTGACTTTCATATTATCGGTTATCCATTCCTGATTACCGATTAATACTGTATAGTAAAGATTACCGTCAACATCAGTTACGACACCACTTAATGTTCTGAAGGAAAGCTCGTAACCGTAATATGTGCCATCCTTTGTAACAGCGTATGATCTGACATAATAAGTGGTGCCCTGGTCCAGGTCAGTAATATTACTTTCGAAGTTGCCTGCTCCTGTGCCGTCCACTGTTTTTAAACCGTCTATCGTTGGTCTTGTTGCAGTTCCCCAGCAGACTCCCCTGGCAGTGATCTCCCCGCCGACATCTGCAAGGATCTCGCCTCCTGATATTGCTGAATTATGTGTTACAGCTGTAATTTGCCTTGTTGTCATTGTTACCATGTTCTGCGGAGTAACAAACATTAACTCCGGTCCATACCCTGTACCTGCTCTGTTAATAGCATAACTCCTGTAGTAATATAGCGTATTTGAAACTAATTGTGTTAATTCACTTGTAAACATCCCAGTACCTCCCTTTTCAATGGACCTTTTACCTGTAATATCAGGCCCGTGTAAAGTATCCCAGCAGGTGCCCCTTGATGTTATTTTGAATCCGCCATCGTCTAAAACATATCCTATTGCAACAACACTGGTATGTGTTCCACCTGTAATACGTCCAGTTCCTACAGCAGGAGGATAAGCTTTATCAGTATAATTATATTCACATGAGAGCGACAGCAATAATACAGGTATGAATACGGATTTTATTAATGTCGTAATAGCGGAAATTATTGACGGTACGTAAAGCCTTTTCATTTTAAAAAGTCTCAGTAACCTTAAGAAGCCAGCAAAAATATGGATGAAATAACACAGTAAATTACAACAAAATAATGAATTTCCCAACTGAAAATCTGGTCATTCAGGCTTCCAGTCACGTATAATGATATGGTCCTGGTAGAGCTTTACTTCCAGCTTTTGCTTTGCCCTCCATTTGAGTTTGCGTATGTACTCAATAGGGATAATTACAGAATAACTTGTGCCCCCAGATCCCTTCGTAAGGTTCCGGATGTGATTTTCTTCGGTTTTCCTGCGTGTCATAGTTATGCTAATATACATATTATAATACGTATTAAAATACATATTATAATACATATAACCAAATTTAATTTACCTGAAGTTAACATAACGGAGAGACAAAACCGGAACGGCAGGTAAGACATTGATTAATTGACTATTAACGAGACATGTCTCAATTCTTCTTACAAACGATCACGAATTCTTTTGACCCCCGGCTCAACTCGTTCCCCCTGTAATCTCCGAATATTTTATACTCTTTAAAGTCTGACCGCTCAATCAGGTGTTCAAGCTCATACCTGAAAAAGAACCTTAAGGGGACTTGCCAGTCCTCATGCTCAACTTTATCATTCTCATCCCATTCCAGGTGAAAATGTACGTTAATAAGCTGGTTTATCAGATCAGGATTGGTTGATACAACACGTTTTATTCTTTTACCCGGTTCATATTCCCCCTCATAGTCAGTCTGGTCTTTTATACCATTTATCAGCTGACCTAGATCCGGGACAAAAGTATCGAAGATGAATCTTCCATTTCTGTTCAGATGTTTACAGACATTATTTAAGGCCCTTATCTGATCATTTTTATCAGGAAGGTGCATGAAAACGCGAAAAGGGGCCATCACCAGGTCGAACTTAAAGTCGAAGCTGAAGTCAATAATGTTCTGTAAACTTATCCGGTATGACTGGTCATTTCCAAGCTTTTTCCCAAGTACATCGAGCATATGCCGGCTGATATCAATACCATGGATATCAGCTCCTTTGTTCAAGGCATTCATAAACAAACGTCCGGTACCGACTCCTACTTCCAGTACCTTCCCTTTAGTACCGGAAATCTGATCTTGAAAATATTCATTATCGACAGCATCCCTGTGACAGTGGTATATCTGGTCATAGAACCGTGCGAAGTTTTCAGGGTATTCGTGTGACATCTGATCAGATCCTTTTTACAACCTGGTGTTTTTTAATAAATTCCGGATCGATTTCAATCCCCAGCCCCGGACCGGTCGGAACTTTTATCTTCCCGTCGGCTATTTCAAGCGATGATGTGGGACA
>CAYQBZ010000242.1:3340-5639 GCA_964415855.1 uncultured Rikenellaceae bacterium | reverse complement strand
TAAGATTCCAGATGTGAAAGTCAATGTCTGCAATACAATCCTGTTGATTTTCACTTCCAACCCTTGCTCATCTCCTCTTAGTACCAATAGCATGAGCATTAACAAATATAAAGCATTTATATTAAACAATCAAATATATAAAATAAAATATTGCATTGCGAAATGTTAAATGTTCATAAAATATTGATTATTTTTGATTGGGTTCCTGGTTAGGGCTTCAAAATATGACATATGGTTGCAGAGCTTGAAAAAATATTGTATGATGATGGTGGTGGCTTCAGGGCATCGTATATTAACGATATTAGTGGCTTATGGCATTTCCATCCCGAATATGAGCTTACATTGAATATTAAAAGCAATGGTACCAGGGTTATAGGAGACAGCGTTGAGTTGTTCGACCTTTACGATATGGTGCTGATAGGTGGAAATATTCCACACTGCTGGAACTATTACAAGCGCGACAGTACATTGCCGGAGAAGCATGGTATAATGCTCCATTTTAAGGAGTCTTCATTTGGCGATGAGTTCTTATCGCAGCATGAAATGCACAGCTTCAGACAATTACTTAAAGATGCCGAGAGGGGGCTTGCTTTTTCAGAGGGGGATGCCAGGAGAGCTGAAAAACATCTGACTCAGATGACTGCAAACAAGGGTATTGACAAAGTGATTGATTTTTTCAATATAATTAAGATTTTGTGTTCTGCCGAAAAGAGGAGTTTCCTCTGCTCAGAAAATTATAAACTGGCATTTGATGAGAGCGGAAACAAGAAGATGACCAAGGTCTATACCTATATCAGGGAAAACTACTTTAAACCTGTGTCACTGGGAAATATTTCCAAGATTGCCGGGATGAGTCCTTTTGCATTCAGTAAGTTTTTCAAGAAGCACAGCGGTGCAGGATTTGTTGAATACCTCAACAGGGTGAGAACAAATAAAGCCTGTTATCTTCTTCGTGAGTCTGAATACCTGGTAAATGACATAGCAAGGGAGTGCGGATTCACAAGTATCTCAAATTTTAACAAACAGTTCAGGAAAACTGAGGGAATCTCACCCAGGGATTACAGAGCCCAGTTCAAATAGCTGCTGCATATAATTATCTGATGTCCTTTCTCATTCACATGTTATTATTAATAAGCGGTAATGACTTTGCTTGAAAAAATATTTGCTTCTCATTCAGGATATGATCAATTACATCCTGGAATGATTGTTGACCTGGATATTGATATAAGGGCAGCCCGCGATTTTGGAGGAGCCAGCGTAGTTAAAAACATAAGGGCTTATGGCCTTAATATACATTGCCCGGCAAAAACATTCTTTACATTTGATTGTAATCCGACAGGGTCCGATCAGAAATACGCCGTTAACCAGCATGTCTGCCGGATCTTCGCAAGAGAAAATGAAATAAAGGTATTTGATATTAATGCCGGCATCGGGACACACATAATGATTGATGAAGGATATTCTCTTCCGGGAACAACAGCCGTGTCAACTGACTCTCATGCCAACATACTTGGAGCAGTCGGGGCATTCGGGCAGGGTATGGGCGATAAGGACATTGCTGCAGCCTGGAATAAGGGTAAAGTATGGTTTAAAGTACCCCCGTCGGTAAGGATCAACTTTGAGGGAGAGATCCATGTTGATGTAACTGCGAAAGACATTGTACTAAATATGCTAAGGATATTCGGCGCAAGTACTCTGCTTGGATACTCTGTTGAGATGTACGGTGAATCCGTTGATAAAATGACTCTTGATGAAAGGATCACTGTCTCATCAATGGCAACCGAGTTAGGAGCAATAATAATCCTGTTCCCTCCTTCGCAGGAAATAAAGGATCACTGCAGTAGCCGGTCTGTGACAAAGTTTACCCCCGTATATGCTGATGAAGACGCTTTATATGAAAAGCGATTCAATATTGATGTTACAGAGTTCCGGCCAATGGTTGCCAGGCCGGGAAAACCGCATGATACGGTTAACATATCTGAAGTATATGGCAGAAAAATAGATTCGGCATTCATAGGCAGCTGCACAAACGGGAGAATGGATGATATGAGAAAAGCGGCCTCTGTCCTCAGAAACAGGAAAGTCTCCCCCCGGGTTGTTTTAAAAATCGTCCCGGCAACAGATCATATCTGGAACGAATGCCTGAAAGAAGGACTGATAGAGATATTCAAGAATGCAGGAGCTCTTGTATCAAATGCGGGTTGCGCCGGTTGTGCTTCCGGACAGGTTGGACAGAACGGACCTGGCGAGATTGTACTAAGCACCGGTAACAGGAACTTTACCGGGAAACAGGGACAGG
>CAYQBZ010000242.1:0-3330 GCA_964415855.1 uncultured Rikenellaceae bacterium | reverse complement strand
GACTGTTGCAGCATCTGCTGTTGCCGGTTATATCACAACTAAGGATAAAATACCTGAAAAACCATTGCAATTTACCCCGGTTGAGAAAGAAAAAGTTACCATAAGAACTGTGAAGCGGAAGGTTCCTCGCAAAAAACTGGTTCTTGAGGGAAGGATATGGCTTATCAGGAAGAATAACATTGATACCGATATGATCTTTCACAACCGCTATCTTTCAATTACCGACCGGAAAGAGATGGGCCGGTATACCTTCGATAACCTTGATGGCTTTGAAAGTTTTGCAGAAAAGACTTTACCGGGAGATATTGTCATAGCCGGAAGTAATTTTGGATACGGAAGCTCCAGGCAACAGGCAGTTGATTGCTTCCTTGCACTGGGAATTCAGGCAATCGTTGCCGAATCTTTTGGAGCAATCTATGAAAGAAATGCAATAAATTCTGCATTCCCCGTGCTGACATGCAAATCGTTATCTGAGTATGAAATGAATAACGGAGACAGATTAAGGATAGACCTGAAGAGTGGTGAGATAATGAACCTGGATAGTAAAAAAGTATTTTTCGCTGACCCATTCTCTGATGTGCAGCTTGAACTGTACAGAAAGGGAGGGATACTGGCATAGTAATAGACACTGAGAATATGAAGGGATGGACATTTGCTGAAAAAATTCTGAAAGCCCCGGCGGGATCTGTAGTATTTTCCAGTCCGGATATTATTCTGACTCATGATAATACCTCAAGTATTTATAAGGTGTTTAAGCAAATGGGAGGAGACTATGTTTTTGATCCTGATCAGCTGCTCATTGTCCTTGATCACAATGCACCACCGGCAGGTTCTTTCGTTGCAACTCAATATCAGGAGATCAGGGATATCGTTTCTGATCAGAGAATAGAAAAATTCTATGACGCAGGAAATGGCATTTGCCACCAGATAATGTCATATCATGCCAGGCCGGGAATGCTTATTGTCGGGAGCGACAGCCATACATCCACCGCCGGAGCGTTCAATGCTTATGCAGCAGGTATAGACCGCACCGAGGCTGCTGCAGTCTGGAAACGAGGGGAAACCTGGTTCAGGGTTCCTGAATCAGTTAAAATTATGCTGGAGGGAAGGCTGAAGAGCGGTGTTTATGCGAAAGACCTTGCACTTTGGATTATAGGTATGATAGGATCAGATGGAGCGAACTATATGTCGGTGGAATTTCATGGCAATGGATTGGAAACTCTGGATATCGATGACCGTATGACAATTGCAAATCTTGCCTCGGAGATGGGCGCAAAAAATGCTGTCTTCCCTGCTGATCATATCCTTGATGAGTATTTTAACAGTAGGGTAACAGGCATTTGGGCAGACAGCGGGGCAAGGTATGCCCGGGAAATAACCATTGATCTTGAAAAAGTGTTTCCTGTTGTCGCTGCTCCTCATAATGTTGATAATGTCAGATCTGTTGCTGAGCTTGCCGGTACTGAAATACAGGAAGGACTGATAGGAACCTGTACAAATGGCAGGCTCAGTGACCTTCGCATAGCTTCGCAGCTACTTAAAGACAAAAAGATAAAACCCGGATTTCAGCTGAATGTTATACCTGCTTCCAGAAAAATATTCCTCCAGGCAATTGAGGAGGGTATAATAACGACCTTTATTGAGTCCGGAGCTAACGTTCTTACACCTTCATGCGGAGCCTGCCTGGGTACAGGCCAGGGAATACCTGCAGACGGGCATAGTGTTTTATCAACTGCCAACCGCAACTTTGCCGGGCGAATGGGCAATATAAAGGCAAATATCTATCTGGCCTCACCGGCAACTGTAGCTGTTTCAGCACTTAAAGGAGAAATTTCAGATCCACGGCAGGATAAGGGTAATGAAAAATACATGTTCAAAACCGGTCACAGTACAACAAAGGTAATAAAGAAAGGAGAAAACAGACGGTATGGTTCAGTATGGAATTATTCCGACGTCGATAACCTTAATACTGATCTGATGTTTGCAGGAAAATATACCTATAATAACCTGAGCTCTGATCCTGCTTCCATTCTGCCATATCTTTTCGAAGATTTTGATCCGGCTTTTCGTACTCACGTTCAGAAAGACGATATCCTGATAGCAGGTGATAACTTTGGATGCGGCAGTTCGAGGGAACATCCTGCGGTAGGACTTGCCTGTGCGGGTATAAAGGCCGTTATTGTGAAATCGGTGAACAGGATATTTTACAGGTCATCCATAAACCAGGGACTTCCTGTTATCGTTCTGAGAGATGCAGTTAATGCATACAAACCCGGTGATAAGGTAAATATCGATTTTCAGGACGGGAAGCTGTTAATAAACGACAGAGGTTTCTCCTTTGATCCGCTTCCTGATAAGATTAGGATGATTATTGAAAGAAAAGGACTGGTAAACTATTTGAGATCAATATAAGTCATTGCTCAAATATGGATGTTGACCCCATTTCAACATCTTTGGTTGTAAAAACTGAAAAAAGGTGTAATTTTGCAGCCTGAATAAAGGTTCCGTAGCTCAGTTGGATAGAGCAACAGCCTTCTAAGCTGTGGGTCGAGCGTTCGAGTCGCTCCGGAATCACTACTGAATATGAAGGAGTTATAATGACATTAACTCCTTTTTATTTTATAGGGTTGCAATATAGTTGCAACAAATGCCGTATTTATTTTCATACATGCATAAACAAATAAAGCCTTGATATACAATATTATCAAGGCATTTTTATTTGCTGCTACTGAAACTATACTGAAACATTTCTGATGTAAAAGCTATTACGTATATATATCCCAGGTTCCCTTAAAGTGTGAAATGTGGAATTTTGGGGTGGGTAATGGCTAATTATTCTTTTATACATCGTTTTTATGATAATATAAGATTCGTTTTATATTTGATTTGGATTGCAAAAGGCATGACAAAAAACTTACATTGTCTGTGTTATGCGTAGGATTAGTTTTAAAGATATACCTGAAATTAGTGTTTAAATATTATCCGTTTTCTGCAGGTTTATAGTTTGTTTTGTCAAATCTTCGTTTATTATTAAATAATGTTTCGATCGCCATGACTTTAGGCTCTACTTTTATATAATTTTTGAAAATGTTTTCAATTTCTAAATCTCTGCTCATTATTCTTTGAATTAATTTCTACTAAATTACAACTTTCCCTTAAGTTTTGAACTATAACATATGCCCAACTCTGCACCTGAATGCAAGTGTTTGGCGGTAGCCAAACTTTTGCTTTTGTGTGTTGGCTATTCCGGAATTGGCTACAATCCTTAAACCTATCGGCCCGGCAATATGGGGAGGTTGTGTTACCCGACGACAGCACCGGGCAGGGTCC
>CAYQBZ010000241.1:2719-5656 GCA_964415855.1 uncultured Rikenellaceae bacterium | reverse complement strand
TGGTTGGGGCATTTCCGATGCGACTGCCTTATGACCCAGATCGAGACATAAAAGGTTCTTACCGGGTTTGCTTATAACCCGTGTCAGCAGGATTGCAGCATGGAGGAAATCCATATCGGCAAAAGAACAGCTGTACCCGTAATCCCATAACAGAAGGGTCCCGGGACTTAATTCTACTCCATCGCGCCGGGCATGGACCGGAAATGTCGGAGTACCTCCTGCAACAACGCTGAGATTACCGGTCCCAGAATTTTGTAAATCTTCCAATAGTCTGAGTACCGGGAGAAAAGAGCTGTCGGAGAGTCTTTTTCGAACCACCGGATCCTCTTCACGTATATGTCCGTCATAGACCTGCAGCCCTTCAGCTCTTAACCCGGGAAGTCTGTTGATCAACAACACCAGGTCGATCGCCTCCTTGCCAGGCAGGATTCCTGTACGGTTCATTCCGTTATTGATATCGAGCCAGATATTTGTTTCCAGTCCGGTTTTGACTGATCGCGCAGACAGCTGGCGGATAATATCTTCAGAATCTGCGACACATGCGATCTTTGCATCCCTGAATTCCTGTCGCAGCCTGAAAAACCTGTCAATATTCGGACCAACGGGTTGAATTGCAAGGAGGATGTCCCTGGCACCGCATCCTGCAACCATTTCTGTCTCAGATATCGTTGCAGTCTTGAACTTGCTGATTCCGTGTTCCATTTGCAGCCTGATAACCTCCGACATTTTATGAGTCTTGACATGTGGCCTCAGCCGGTCCGGATTGCCGGCTATTCTGATCATTTCCTGAATATTGTTTTCAATACGGTCAGGATAAACAAGAAGAGCCGGTGAAGCTATTTCCTGAATGTCTTTTACCTTATACCATTTGTTATCTGACATTATCCTCTTTTACATTTCTTATTTTCATTCCTATATTTTAGCTCCCACCAGCAAGATAGTAAGAATTTTTCATTAGGTCTCTTTACCGTCACACCGTCATACCATCTTGCCGCCGTTTACCGGTAAATTCTCCGGGTTCACCATAATTTATCAGAAACTTAACTGATAAAACTTTGTAAACTAAAAAAGTTTTCTCATTTTTGCGAGGTTTTAATTTCAGAATGATGGAAATAAGGGAAAGAATAATAGTCGGAGCTTCTGAATTATTCAAGACTTTCGGGATAAAAGCGGTGACAATGGATTCTCTGGCGAGCCATCTGGGAATATCGAAGCGGACTATTTATGAAGTTTTCTCGGATAAAGATGAGTTGCTGATAGGGGTTCTTAAGTGGATGGCTGAAAGGCAGAGGGAATTGGTAGAAAGGATCCTTAACGATTCTGATACTGCGATAGATGCTATTTTTAAGCTTCTGGAAATCAACAGGAACCACTTCCAGGATATGAGTCCTGCGTTTCATCACGATCTGAAAAAATTCCACTATGAATTTCTGATAAAGAGAAGTGAAAAATGTGAAATGCCTGATTACCAGGATAACCTCCAGGTTATTGAAAGAGGGATTAAAGAGAAGCTCTTCAGGAATGATATTAATCCGGACCTTGTGAACCGATGTCTTTTTTCATTGGGAAGGTCAATAATGGATAACGACCTCTTTCCTTTTGAACAATTTTCAAGAAGTGAAGTTGTTAAGAACGCTTTTATTAACTACTTACGGGGAATTTCCACATCGAAAGGCATTGAGCTTATCAACCATCTGGAAGTACAATTTTAAATACCATAAACATGCTCAGATAATAAAGTACAGATATGAACAGAAAAGAATTTTTGACAATATTACTGATACTCTTCTTTACAGGCGGGATTGTTCCGGCACAGCAGGGGATCAGTGAATTAAGGCTCTCATTAAAGGAGGCACAGGATTATGCCATTCAGAATAACAAAAGCGTAATAGCTGCAAGGATGGATGTTCAGGCGGCCAATGCTGCAATATGGGAGAGTATCTCAAACGGATTACCGCAGGTCAGTTTATCCGGATCATTTACAGATAATCTGAAGCTCATGACTACCCTTCTGCCGGGTGAATTCTTTGGATTACCCGACAAGGTGCCGGTTACCTTTGGTTCACAGTTCAATTCCAGCGCAACCATACAGGCAAGTGTGCTGCTGTTCAACGCACCCTATTATATTGGTATTGAGACTTCAAAACTTGCCACCAGGCTAAGCGAAGAGAACCTGGAAAAATCTGAACTGGATATTAAAGAATCGGTTGCTTCTGCATATTACCTTATTCTTATCTCAGAAAAGTCACTTCAGATACTCGATGCCAATGTTGCCAACCTGAATGAAACACTCAGGTCTACAAAAGCAATGTACTCTGCAGGTATGGCTGAATCAACAGATGTCGATCAGATGGAGTCAAACGTTACTATGGTTGAAAACTCCCGGAGCTCTCTTCAGAGGACGATAGAACTTAATTATAATCTATTGAGGATCCAGCTAGGGGTGCCCGTTGAAACAGGAATAGTTTTGAGTGAATCGCTTGAGACACTTACCTCCGAAATAAATGTTGAGGCTCTGCTTTCACAGGATTTTAATCATAAGGAGAATGTAAATTACCAGCTTGTCGAGGGACAGGAAATGCTCTCATCGCTTACACTGAAATCACAAAAAGCTGCCGTGCTGCCTACGCTGTCCGGGTTCTATAACTACGGCACAAGCGGAATGGGAGATAAAGTGAGTGAGTTGCGATGGTTCCAGAACTCAATGACGGGTTTACAGTTGTCGATCCCGATATTCGGCAGCGGTCAGCGATACAGCCGGATCAAGAAAGCCCAGATTAACCTTGAAAAAGCCAGAACCAGTAAGGAGATTGTTGCCGACCAGCTCATGCTGCAGGAAAAACAGCTGAGGTATAACCTTGTCAACGCCAATCTCCAGTATACCAGTCAGAAAAATAATGTCGAAGTGGCGAAACGGGTTTATAAAAGCATGGAAAA
>CAYQBZ010000241.1:0-2709 GCA_964415855.1 uncultured Rikenellaceae bacterium | reverse complement strand
CCTGCAGGCAGAAAATAATTACGTCTCTGCCCTTATGAATTTGTTGCAGACGAAGCTCGCCCTCGATAAGCTATTGAATAACATATAATTATATTTACTTAACCAATAAATTGATTTTGCTGAAACCTGATGCTCCAAAGATACAGATATCTGTAACCCAACACAGATCAACAGGTTCCGGGAAACGATAAGATAAATTAACCTTAAACATATGAAATACGCAGGACTAATATCGGTAATTATGATCAGCGGACTGTTCTATGCAGGCTGTTCATCAAAAGACAATACAGGTTCAACCGGGACCGCTGACGGAGGAGTGACATCGAATAGTACGGCCACACCTGTTAAGGTGCTGACATTAGGGAGAACCAAAATATCGAGGACTATTGACTACACGGCGACAATTATGCCATTTGAGGAAGTCAATATGGCTCCCTCTTCTCCGGGAAGAATAGATAAAATATATGTGGAAGTAGGCGACAGGGTAAAGAAAGGTGATAATCTCTTCCTGATGGACCGGACACAGTTATACCAGTTACAGCTTCAGCTTAGCAACCTTGAGAAGGATCTCAGCAGGCTGGACACGTTGCTTAAGACCGGGAGTGTCAAGCAACAGCAGTACGACCAGATGAAAACTCAATATGATGTCACCAGGACAAATGTTGACTTCATGACAGAGAACACTCTTCTTGAGGCTCCCTTTAACGGAGTTATTACAGGCAAATACTTTGAAGACGGAGAAATGTATTCCGGCACCCCGACAACTCCAACCGGCAGATCAGCTGTGGTAACCATTATGCAGACAGATCCGCTGAAAGTGATTGTAGGTATTTCCGAACAGTATTATCCGCTTATCAGGAAGGGAATGAAGGCAGTTGTTGTATCGGATGTATTTAAAAATGATGTGTTTACAGGTACAGTATACCGTGTTGCCCCTACTATCAACGCCTCGACACGCTCTTTTGATGTTGAAATTGAATTGCCTAACAGGAATGGAGTTCTGAAACCCGGAATGTTTGCAAGAGTATCTATGGATCTTGGTGAGGTTGAGACATTTGTGGTACCTGCAAATACAGTACTGGTACAGGAAGGAACCAACATAAGGTATGTATTCATCGAGGAAGATAATACGGCAAAAAGAGTTGAAGTGCTTATTGGAAAAAGGTTTGATGACCAGCTCGAGATCATCTCCGAAACCCTTGAAGACGGGGAAAGGCTGGTGGTTGAAGGGCAGGCAAGACTTACCAACGGCGATAAAATTGAAATAGTCAAGTAGTTGTCAGAATATCAATAATATAAAGATGAGTATATATAGTTCTTCAGTAAAACGACCTGTAACCACGATCCTGATTTTTGTGGCGCTAATGGTTATCGGGATCTATTCCCTGATACAGTTGCCGGTTGACCTGTATCCGGAGATAGAGCTTCCTTTTGTAATTGTGTATTCAACATACCCGGGGGCAAGTGCATCAGATATTGAAACCAATGTGACGCGTCCCCTTGAAAATGCACTTAATTCAATCAGTAACCTTAAAGAGATAACATCAACTTCCAGTGACGCTGTTTCGGTGGTCTTCATGAACTTTGAATATGGAACAAATCTCGATGAAGCATCCAATGATATCCGTAGTGCCCTCAGTTTTGTGGAAAGAGTGCTACCGGAAGATTGTGAAAAACCTACTTTAATTAAGTTCAGCACAGCGATGATGCCAATAATCTTTTATGCCATTACTGCTGAAGAAAGTTACCAGGGGCTCGAAAAAATTCTCGATGAGAAAATAGTCAATCCACTGAACCGTATCGAAGGGGTTGGTTCCGTTGGCCTTTCAGGAGTCCCGGGGCGCAAGGTCTACATAGATGTTGATCCCAGGAAAATGGAAGCCTATAACCTTACCATAGAACAGATCGGGAACATAATACGTGCAGAAAATATGAATATGCCTGCCGGGTATATTGAGATGGGCCAGACCGATTATCCTCTCCGGATACAGGGTGAGTTCCCGGAAAGCGATGTTTTAAAGAATATTGTTGTAAGCAGTCTGAACGGAAGAAATGTTTACCTGAAAGATGTTGCGGTGGTCCGTGACACTATACGTGAGACAAAGCTCGACACAAGGATCAATGGATCAAAGGGGATGAGTATGTACGTTCAGAAACAGTCCGGAGGGAATACTGTTAAAGTAACAAAAGATGTTGAAAAGGCTCTTGCCACTCTGGAAAAGGATCTGCCTGAGGATGTTAAAATAGAGAAGCTCTTTGATAGTGCTACCTTCATTAAGGATTCTGTTTCAAACCTCACTGAAACACTGATGTATGCAGGCATCTTCGTTATTCTTGTGGTCCTGTTTTTCCTCGGAAGATGGCGGGCAACGCTAATAATTATCCTGACAATCCCCATTTCACTTATTGTGGCTTTTATATACCTGTTTATATCAGGAGAATCAATAAACATAATATCACTGACCTCCCTTTCAATTGCGATAGGGATGGTGGTTGACGACGCCATAGTCGTGCTGGAAAATGTCACAAAGCATATTGAACGGGGAAGCAGACCCAGGGAGGCCGCCATATATGCTACAAATGAGGTGTGGCTGGCTGTTATTGTGACTACACTGACAGTTGTTGCGGTATTTTTTCCACTTACATTCGTTACCGGCCTTACAGGTGTCCTCTTTAAGCAGCTCGGCATGATAGTCTCAATAACAATTG
>CAYQBZ010000240.1:0-5693 GCA_964415855.1 uncultured Rikenellaceae bacterium | reverse complement strand
GTGAGTTGCTCGCTCTCGCTCCCACACTCACTCTTTTTGTTGTCCCGTCAGGTCTTCCCGACGATTACTCCCTTCGTTCGTAATGTCGGGATAAACTTCTCGCCCTGCCGGGCCAAAAGAAAAATGCCGGCTAAAGTACCGGCATTGTGGTTGTCCCGTCAGGTCTCGAACCTGAACTCTTCTGATCCAGAATCAGACGTGTTGCCAATTACACCACGGGACAATTGCGTTGCAAAGATATGTAATCCGGATAAAATTACAAAGTGTTATATAGGTCATGCAGGTCATGCAGGTCATACAGGTCATACAGGTCTTGCAGGTTTTGGAAGCTTTGCCCTCAGTAACGGAGTGAAGGAGGGTCGTGCAGGGCAGAAGCTTAGTACTGACCTAGTTCAGGGTATAATATATTACCAGTTTCGGTCTCATGGCTGCTTCGGGATAATCGCTCGATGCAAAGCGGAAACCGCGGAACTGTTCGGATGGCCAGAGCCTGAACAACATTCCATGATTAGGTGCTGCTATCTCATTGACAGGTACATAAAGCCTTGTTACATCAATTTCCATGGAATTTGTATTTGTCATAAATGGTGGCACATATACCTGATTCGCTTCAATAGTCTGAGGCTGGGTGTTCCAAGTAACAGAATATTCTTCCCAGGGTTCAACAATCTGCTGTAACACCCCTCCATACCATACAATTCCAGGGACGGGATCAGTGGTTGTTACAATTGTGCTGTCGAAGATTACAGGTTCAGTATATGACAAATTTAAAGTTGCTTTTCTTATTATTGCCCCTTCTGGCAATGAGTCAGGCTTAAAGAAGATCAGACTCCTGTTGGATCTCATTACTGTAAGAAGAGGTTCCGTGATAAAAGTTGCTTCAAAATATTTATGGTCGCCGAAATTCTTATCAGGATCAAGATTTGAGATCATTGCATCCTTTCCTCTTTCAGGACCCGGTTGCAAGACAAGCTTTCTGAACTGTGATTCCCAGGGTATTTTAAGAATAAGAGGATTTTCGGGGCTTGTTTCCATCAGCTTTTTAGCGGGGAAAATAAATCTCTGAGCCGGGTATCCTTCTTTCTCCAGGCTAAAATAATAGACCTCATAACCTCCTCTTATAACCAGGTGATTAATGGCAGCCTCGAGCCTGAAGGTAAAGTGCCATCCATCAGGAGCCGTAACAGTCAGTTTTGCCGTTGTGAGCTGTGTCGGGGCCATTGATAAGGGATTATCGAGGATACACATCGTCCAGAAGTCAAGCGGCCTGATGATATGAATCCCGAAGCTTGCATACCCGAAATCACCCGGGGTATGATCCCCGACTTCAAGTACTTCAGGGATAATCCTTGTAACCTGATCAGGGAAGATATTGAACATGAACGGAAGTGGTCTGTTTACAAGGTATGCCAATGGTGATCCGGCCATAGGTGCTGCAAATATCACATCTCCTGAAGGATTAATCACCATGAATTTTGTCAGTCTGTATTCCCCGGTCCTCAGTTGGATATTTTCACTGATGAATTCCGATCCAAAGGTATAGATTGGGATGAGTGAATCAGTCATTACCGGGTTCCCTGCATGATCTTCAACGGAGATCAAAATCTGGAATGACAACTGTGCACTGTCCCCGGATTTTGTTGATGCGGCTGCTGACAGATCATTCTGAGCGCTAATTGAAAATTCGGCTGCACCAAAACCAGGATTCTCGCTATTCTTCTTTTCACAGGAGAACAGGCTGACAACAGCAAGAAGGATAAGTACTGTACGTAAGGGATTAATCACGGTTTTCATGATACTGAAGTTAGATGATATGATTAAATCAGTTAAGTCTAATCCTTAACAAAACAAAAATTATGCCGTTTTGGTTGCACGACTTGCACGACTTGCACGACTTGCACAACAATTATTTATTAATCTTCCCCCAGGTATCCTTAAGGGGAACGGTCCTGTTGAATACAGGGTTTGATTCACTGGTATCATAATCGGCACAGAAATAACCCAGTCTCTGAAACTGGAACCTGGTAAGAGGTTCTGCTGATTTAAGTGATGGTTCAACCTTGCAGCCGGTAAGGATTTTCAGGGAATCGGGATTTAGAAATTTACGATAGTCGTCATCTTTCCGGCCCGAGGGATCTTCATGATCGAAAAGTCTGTCATACAGTCTTACCTCTGCATCAACTGCGTGTAATGCCGATACCCAGTGGAGGGTCCCCTTGACCTTTTTATCAGACAACCTGCCGCCACTTTTCGTGTCGGGATCATAGGTACAATATACCTCTTCAATAGCTCCTGTGGTTTCTTTTTTCCTGAAGCTTTCACATTTAACTATATATGCTCCTTTCAGCCTCACTTCCTTTCCCGGGGCCAGGCGGAAGAACTTGTTCGGAGGTATCTCCATGAAATCGTCCTTCTCTATATAAACTTCTCCGCTGAACGGGACAAGGCGTTTGCCCATGCTTTCGTCTTCCGGATTATTGATGAGTTCAACATTTTCCACCTTGCCTTCCGGCCAGTTTGTGATCACCAGCTTCAGGGGATTCAAAACCGCAAAGACCCTTGGAGCCCTAAGGTTCAGATCCTCCCTGACAGCGTACTCGAGGAGGGAGACATCATTAATGGCCTCCACTTTTGTATAACCGATCAGGTCGATAAACCTTTTTATTGATTCAGGTGTATATCCTCTCCTTCTCAGTCCGCAAAGTGTAGGCATCCTGGGATCGTCCCATCCCCTGACTCTCCCGTCACGGACCAGATCAAGAAGCTTTCTCTTACTCATTATTGTATAGGTGAGGTTCAGCCTGTTGAACTCGATCTGTCTCGGCCGGTAATCATCTGTTTTAAGCTGGTCGATAAGCCAGTCGTATAATGGACGATGCACCTCAAATTCGAGGGTACAGAGTGAATGGGTTATTCCTTCAAAATAGTCGCTCTGTCCATGGGCAAAGTCATACATCGGGTATACCTTCCATTTATTACCCGTGCGATGATGGGATGCCTTTATTATCCTGTAGATTATAGGATCGCGCATATGCATGTTCGGAGATGTCATGTCGATCCTGGCCCTCAGCACACGACTTCCTTCAGCGAATTCACCCCTGTTCATCCGGTGGAAAAGGTCAAGATTTTCTTCAGCTGGGCGATTCCGAAAAGGACTTTCTGTCCCGGGCTGGTTTGGTGTTCCCTTCTGTGATGATATAAGGTCGGCAGGCTGGTCATCCACGTAAGCACGCTCTTTCCTTATAAGATCAACGGCAAAATCAAACAGCTTTCCAAAATAGTCGGAAGCATAAAATTCCCTTTTTCCCCAGTCGAATCCCAGCCAGTGAATATCTTCCTTGATCGAATCAATATATTCGACATCCTCTTTAACCGGGTTGGTATCATCGAAGCGTAGATTACATTGGCCTCCATATTTTTCAGCCATTCCAAAATCGAGACAGATGGCTTTCGCGTGCCCGATATGGAGATAGCCATTAGGCTCGGGCGGGAAACGGGTAATGACATTTCCGTTGTTCTTCCCTGCTTTCAGATCTTCAATGATAAATTGTTCAATGAAACTTACAGAGGGTTTTGCTTCTTCTTTTTCTATATTATTCTCATCATTCATCCCTTACGACTTTAGCTTACAAAAATAGGATGAATTTGAGATCTAACATCTAAAATATATTGATATTTAATCACAAAGTGGCGCTGTGTACTCGCAAAGGTTTATTAAAGCTTCTGAAAACTCTTTAATAAGGACATTATGGATTAAGATAGTTTTTTAAGGCGTTAACATATTCGGTGAATTTCCGTTTACCCAGGGGAGTGATCCGGCAAAGGGTTTGCGGATAGTTATTCCTGAACTTTTTGGTCACTTCAATATAACCAGCTTCTTTAAGCTTTGTTATCTGTATACTCAGGTTTCCTGCTGTTGACCCGGTCTGTTCCCTGATGTAGGTAAATTCTGCAGATTCTGTGCTTACAAGCAGTGAAACGACCGCAAGCCGCAGTTGTGAGTGCAATATCGGGTCGAGATCCCTATA
This sequence comes from uncultured Rikenellaceae bacterium, assembly GCA_964415855.1. Taxonomy (GTDB): domain Bacteria; phylum Bacteroidota; class Bacteroidia; order Bacteroidales; family VadinHA17; genus LD21. Next base: position 1,665 of record CAYQBZ010000240.1, on the reverse strand, counting down.
CCTCGTCATGGTTAACCTTTCTTCTTAAGATATAACCGGGTAAAAGGTAACCTGTCAGCATTGCCAGGGGTACAGCCAGAGGAGCAACCGAAGGTCCTGCAAAGTGTGCAATAAGGGCAAAGAGCCAGAACGAAACAGCTCCAAGGATCAGAGGTCTGAATTTGAGTATCATTCCCGAGATAAAAGTAGGAATGCCTCCAAGCGTTAAAATATATGGAGCAACTGATCCCATATGGTCGGAGATAATAATAAAAAGTACCACTGCTGCAAAAAAGAATGCCATCCATGTCCAGACATATAGTTTATCGGCATATGTATACACCTTTGTCTTCCGGCCCTTAACGAAACCGTACACCATTGATACTACAACACCCGGTATAACCAGGAACCAGACAGTCCAGGGTCCGGCGTAACCGGTAAAATTGTAAAGTATATATTCCAGGAGGCTGCATGCCAGTATCAGCCATCCCCAGAAAAGCAGGTGAAAGCTTCCGTGCTTTATGTTCACCTTTGCTTTGTTTATCATTTCCGATATAATCCTCAGGCTTTCTTCGCCTGTCATCATTTTTTCTTCGTTTTCCATAATAATTCTTATTTTTATGTTCAGGTTAATTGTAAATATAAATATATTACAAATATAAAGTAGTTTAAAATATAAACCAAATATTCTAACATTTATTTTTGATTTTTTTTACTGTGAGTAATTTATATTGAAATGGTGCGGGCCTGAAATGTTGAAATCCGGATCAGGTAACAGATATGGTAATCTAAAGTATTAGGGTCATTTCAGTTACTCATTAACATCACAACAGCGTCTTTCTTTAACTATTTATAATATACATCATGGGGTTGATACAGATAGAGAACATGGAGTTTTACTCTTTTCACGGGCATTTCAAAGAGGAGAGGATTGTCGGGAACAAATTCCTGGTTGATCTTACCCTTGAGACGGATATGAAGGTCCCTGCAGGGAGTGATAATCTGAAAGATGCTGTAAACTACCAGAGAGCCTACGAGATCGTAAAGCAGCAGATGGAGATGAAGTCGCATCTTCTCGAGCATATTGCCGGCAGGATCCTTGATGCCATAAATACTGAGCTGCAGGGGATAAGCAAAGCGACAGTCAAGGTTTCGAAGATGAATCCGCCAATGGGAGGGAAGATAGGTTCGGTAAGTGTTGTGATGAGCCTGGAGAAGAGCGGTTAGCTATTATTCGGATTTTCTGTGGAAAACAGGTTTATACCAGACTGAAGAAGGCGAATCGTTTTCAACATAGGGCCAACCATTGTTCCACTGTACCTCATCGAGCATAAGCACCCTGCCCCCTGGATTATCCTTATCATAGGAATGATATAATATCCATGTTTTACCGGCATCGTCCGTAATTATTTCCGAGTTATGCCCGGTTCCTACAAAACGATCTCCGCCGTGTATAACTATTTCATGATTGTTTGAGTTCATGCTCCTTCCTGATTTGTCAAGATACTGGCCAAAAAGATTTACTGAACGGCCCACAACAGTTCTGTAGGTACTTTTAGTACCTTCGCAGCATGTGCCTGTGGAGCAGAAAAGATAATAAAATTCATTTCTTTTCAGGATACATGTCCCTTCATATGCTGTACCTGCCACCTGTCGTGTTATTGCACCTTCTTTAACTGAAAGACC
>CAYQBZ010000239.1:0-5714 GCA_964415855.1 uncultured Rikenellaceae bacterium | reverse complement strand
CTGGCACTCATATAAATATTCAGGGCATCTTTGCGCAATGTATCCTGTTGCGGAGAGGGATCCTGGCATATAGCCGGGACAAAAGGGGCAAGAATAAAAAGAAGAACAATAACTTTTTTCATGGTTTCTCATTTGTCAGGAAGATGATTCTGATAACTGCTTGAATGAAGATAAATATAGTATTGCATATAAATCAGTTAGTTGAGAGAATGTTCTAAATCCCGGACCGCATTAATGATCTTATTGATCCTGTTCAATAATAACTAAACGTTATATACATCTAAAATCGTATGCCAACTATTGTAATATCATCGATCTGATCCTCATCACCCTTCCATTTGTAATAAGTATCAAGCAGCGCCTGCTTCTGCTCCTCCATGGGCAGTCTGTGATTCCTGAACAGGATCTCCTTAAATTGAGCCGAACTGATCTTTTTCAGCTTTGTCCCTCCAAATTGGTCCATGTATCCGTCTGTAAAGAGAAAAATACAATCATCTTTCATTACATCAATTTTCTTAAATGAGAATCCGGACATTTTTATATAATGCGCCAGAGGCATCCTGTCAGCTTTATATTCCATGATCTCATCGTCACGCACCAGGTATAATGAATTGAATGCTCCTGAATATACCAAAGAACCATCAGCCGGGTCGTAACTTATCATTGAACCATCCATTCCATCTCTCACTTCTGCCATATTTCCTTTTTGTCCCAATGCTTCTATTATCTTCTCCCTCAGCCTGTTAAGAATTAAATGAGGCATATCGATTCCCTCCCTGATAACCGTTTCATTCAACAAAGTGATCCCAAGCATGCTCATAAATGCTCCCGGAACACCATGCCCTGTGCAATCGAAAACGCCGGCCATCATCCTGTCACACCTTCTGTACGACCAGTAAAAATCGCCGCTCACAATATCTTTAGGCATGTACAGGAGAAAACTGTCGGGGAAATTAGATCTCAGCAGGGCTAAGGATGGCAACATAGCGGACTGAATCCTTTCCGCATAATTTATGCTGTCAGTAATTGCTTTGTTCTTCTTCTCAATTTCATTAAGCTGGCATGATATTGCATCATTCTGCTGGTTGATCTTATTATTCAGAGAACGCAGCTCAGTATTCTTCTGTTCAATCTTCTTCTCATAATTCATATTGATACGCCGTGCGGTCAGCGATGCAGAAATGGCTATTATAAGACCAAAGATAAGGGAACCTATGATATAACTTAACCGTAACTGTTTGATCTCAGTCGAGATCGCGTCTATATTCTCATGTGCATTAACAAACCAGTCCGTTCCCTCAATGGGAATCGTATAAATTATATCGGTTCGCATATTCCCCTGTACAAAAATACCACCGGCAGGTTTTTTATTCCGGTATATATCAGTGATATCAACATACGATTCCGCATCCTGATCCTTGAATATGAAATCCTCATTAAACCTGACACCAAGTGCATTTACATCGGGATGACATACCAGCTGATCGAGTTTTGTATCGTACATACAAAGAAAGCCTTTGTCAAAAACCGTTCCCTGTATGGATCTCTGAAATGCGTTTGTGATCGAATCTCTAGGGATCCCCATCTTAAGCTCGTTCTGAATATTATATGCCATTCGTTCAGCCTGCCTCTTATTGACATCGATCTGCAGCTGAATGTAATGTCGCTGGAAATACTTAAGGGAGAGTTCGATCCCGAAGAATCCTATAATGAATATAGTAAGGCCTACTCCCAGAAAGGTATAAAGATATAACCTGATTTTCTTGTCCATGGATTAGGTTTGTAAAACCAAATTTACAAAAACTATCCGTTCCCCGGTTATATTTGACGTTTAACAGAATCTCCGGGAATCGTCTGTGGCTTATATTGTTGAGATTATACCGGAAAGCCTATAATTTTAAGCGAATACCAACATTTAATGAGGCAGGCATGGTAATAACAATATTATCAATAACATCGAGCCTCGCCTTTACCGGGATATCGAACTTGTCGGAGACCTTTATAAAATAGTCGGCCGATAGAAGCAAACCCAGGTTTACCCCGTCCATAAAATTAAATTCCGGACCGATATCAAATGCAAAATTCCCGTTCCCTCCAAATCTGAGAACCGGAGTGGTTTTCACAGCAGATACGGAATATTCCCGGTTAATTGGCGTAGTACCATAAGGAATTCTCACACTATACCAGTAAAGATCCTGGTACATCAGTTCGGCACCAAGACTTATGTTCCCCTTTGACAAAAAGAAATACTGCCCGCTGATGCCAAAATTCACTGTACCCCAATCCGTTGCATATGAACCTGATATCTCATCTGTTTCCACGAGATTTTCAATATCAATTATTGTACCTCCAACAGCAGCTGTAAATTCAGCTGTTTTCTGCGGGAAAGCAAGCAATGGGGCAAATAAAACAGTTGTTATAAGTAAGGCTTTTTTCATAATATTCCGATTAAAGTTAAGTCTGATACAGCTAATATAGGAATTTATTATTATCCCCAGGCCAAACATCCTGTTTAAAATGCAAGCTATCAGCAACTAACCGGCTATTATTTACTATCCGGACTTCTTCGTGCATCCACAAAACTCCTGATGTAAAAAACCATTGCAATCAAAGATGTAACAATCATTATTGCAACTCTTATTACCCCTGCAAGGTCTGACCTGCCAATTGAGCCTGTTAAAGGCTTAAACAGGGCAACAAGCATCAGGAATGTCAGAACGACTGCAATATGTGCAAGAACACGGTTCCCTTTTTTAAATCCCGGCGTTATTGATACCAGGATAATACCTGCAGCTACCGGTATGAGAGAGGTAAATGAGGGCATGTCTGATGAAAGATAGCCCCAGCTCCCAAAAGCTATATATACAATTGCATTCAGAAAATTGATTAAATATGGTTTCATTACTGTCGTTTTACTGTCAAACAACAAATAAGGCTACTGGTTCACTGAAAATTACGGAATTCCCAGCATGGTATCCATGTGTCTGAAAATAGAATATACATATTTTAATACATATTATAATACGTATATTTCATTTCCCTTAAGCCCATTGCGTGAGCGCGTTAATTAACTATCCGTGTAGCATTCCATTTACTGTTACCCTGCCCGGTGTTCACTGTTCCGGTAATATTTTTCCCGTTAACGCGGCCGGTATATCTGTCATTATTAACAGTAAAAGTGATCTGATCCCCGTTAAGCCTGCCTCCTGATATCGGAACAGTATTATTTCCTGTTGTCAGAGTTCCTGAAACCATCTGAAACGTCTGACTGAGCTTCAGCTCTCCTCTAAGAGTATTCCAGGTACCTTCCACCTTTGCAGGTACTATCCATAACAGGGCATCGCAGTAAGAATTACACCCCTCTATATTCCTGGCTGTCTCATCAGGGATCCAGTCATCCATGGTAAAGGAATTGGATACGATGCGGGTTCCCGGTCTAAGCTCAAGAAGGCTTGGACGCAATCGCAGGTTAATACCGGGCAGCAGGAACATGGTTATAACTGTAGCCTTGGACAGATCAGCTTCAAAAAGATCGCCCTGTATGAACTCAGCCCTTCCCGTTACTCCTGCTTCAGCAGCATTTTTCCTTGACAACGCGACCATATTGGGATTAAACTCCACACCTCTCGCCCTGGCGCCCCTCTTTGCAGCAGTAATAACGGTACGCCCGTCACCCGAGCCAAGGTCAAGTACAAAATCATCCGGACCCACTTTAGCCAGGTCAAGCATCTTTTCCACTACCACCTGTGGTGTAGGTACCCATACAACATCCTTGCCAGGCTGACCTGACCGGGGCTCAAAATTTTTATCAATCTGCTCTTCCTGTGCGGACAGGCAGACAAAGGTCGATGTCAGCATTAATGCAATCACCGACCGGTTTATTAAACGAGATAGATTCATGTTATCTGTTTTTAGTTAATAAACTATAAACCTTGTTGAATTCTCACTACCAGATAACGAATTAACTGAATTTTATCCAGAAAATGAAAAAGATTCAAGGAGCCAGTATAAAAAATTGTTAAAAATCCTTATATGGTGATGTGACTGCGAACATTTTATGCATTTCGCGGTTTAACAAGAAAAAGAGTTTCATGAGATCAGCTATTCAGTACTTATTAACTCTTGTCCTGATCTTTGCTTCCACATCATGGAGCAAGGGTCAGAAAATTGAATACATTAAAGTTCCTGAACTTGAGAAAATACTTAAGGCTCCCGATAACAAGCTTTATATTGTCAACTTCTGGGCCACCTGGTGCGCACCGTGCGTTTCTGAACTACCAGGCTTTGAAAAAGTTGCGAAAGAATATGACCCGGGGAAAGTCAGTTTTATAATGATCAGCCTCGATTTCCCCAGTCAGTATGAGAAACAGCTTATCCCCTTCCTGAAGAAGCACAAGATAACACTCGATGTACGTGCAATGACAGATCTTGACTACAACGCCTGGATAGATAAGGTTGATCCCTCCTGGCAGGGCAATATACCGGCTACGCTTGTCTTCAACAATTCGAAAGGGATACATCATTTTCAACCGGGAGAAGTTGATGAATCAGGTCTGAGGAACATGATCAATAAGTATCTATAAAAGTTAAATCAATTAAAATGAAAATGCTATGAAAAAGTCTATCTTATTATTTGCAGCAGCATTTATGCTGACTCTGATTGCCAGAGCCGGAGAGCCTTATAAGGCCGGTGATTTAGCTTCAGATTTCAGCCTCAGGAATGTAAACGGTTCCATGGTATCTCTTTCGCAGATGGAAGATGCCAGGGGCTTCATTGTTGTCTTTATGTGTAACACATGCCCCGTGGTAAAAAAATACGAGACGAGGATCATGGAACTAAATGATAAATACAGCAGCAAGGGTTATCCTGTCATCGCTATAAACAGCAACGATAAAAATGTCTCCCCGGGCGATTCGTACGAGGAGATGAAGAAAGTTGCCAGGGACAAAGGATATGAATTCCCTTACCTCTACGATGAATCACAGGCAATAGGAATGATGTATGGAGCCACCAACACGCCACATGTCTATGTCCTTTCAAAAAATGACGGTAAGCTTGAAGTTGAATATGTAGGAGCTATAGATAATAATGCAGATGATCCAAAAGCTGCTGACAAGAAATACGTGGAGGATGCGGTAAACGCACTTCTTAAAGGCGAACAGGTCCCAGTATCAGGTACCAAAGCTGTCGGTTGCGGAATAAAATGGAAAAAAGTTTAATTCTCTGTCAACCGCAGTTAAATATTTCCTGCCAGCCTTATTAAACTATAATATTTGAAGTATACTTTGTTAGACCATGTTAAGGAAAACGATAAGCACTGACAATTCCCGCACCACAATCCTGATAAGATTGATCGTGGGAATTGTCTTCCTTTCAGAAGGGATACAAAAATATATATTCCCTGCTCTGGGAGCCGTCCGGTTCGAAAATATCGGATTTCCTTATCCGGCATTAATAGCTGGTTTTGTCGGAAGTTTTGAGATTCTCTGCGGGACAATGATCCTGCTTGGATTTCTTACCCGATTGGCAAGCATCCCACTTATCATTATAATGATTGTAGCTATAAGTACCACAAAAATCAGCATTTTGCTGAATAACGGATTCTGGAAAATGATGCACGAGAGCAGAACCGATTTTTCAATGCTTGCCGGAAGCATCTTTCTCCTGATCAACGGAGCCGGTAACTGGTCATTTGACAGGAGGCTGACCCTTA
>CAYQBZ010000238.1:0-5735 GCA_964415855.1 uncultured Rikenellaceae bacterium | reverse complement strand
GTGAAGAAACGTGGTGTGAACTATGTTGGGTTATGCCCGTTCCATAATGAAAAGACACCATCATTTACAGTGTCACAGGCAAAAGAGATATTCAAATGTTTCGGATGCGGAAAAGGGGGCAATGCGGTTAATTTTGTTATGGAGCATGAGCACCTCTCATATCCTGAGGCGCTTAAATACCTTGCAAAAAAATATCATATTGAGGTACTTGAAAAGGAGGTGAGCCAGGAAGAGCTCGATAAGCAAAATGAAAGGGAAAGCCTGCTTGTAGTGACCTCCTATGCCTCACGCCGGTTCACAGAGAACCTTTTTCAGACTGATGAGGGAATGACTGTCGGGCTTGCATACTTCAGGGAACGCGGATTCAGGCAGGATACTCTCAAAAAGTTCGAGGTCGGATATAGCTTTGAAAAACGTGACGCTTTCTCATTAAGGGCCATGGAAGACGGCTATAAAAAAGACTTCCTTGTAAAAACGGGCCTCTCGGTTCAGCACGACGAGCGGCTCTTTGACAGATTCAGCGGAAGGGTCATGTTCCCTATCCACTCTCTTTCCGGACAAGTACTGGGTTTCGGAGGAAGAATCCTGAAATCAGAGCTTAAAAGTGCAAAATACCTGAACTCCCCTGAGTCGGAAATTTATCATAAGAGCAGGATCCTGTACGGTATTTACCAGGCACGTAAAGCAATAAGCCGCGATGACATATGCTACCTTGTAGAAGGATATACCGATGTTATGTCGCTGCACGAAACAGGTATTGAAAATGTAGTGGCGTCATCAGGAACATCTCTTACCAGGGAACAGGTGCGGTTAATAAGACGGTTCACGCAGAACATCACCATCCTGTATGACGGCGATCCTGCAGGGATCAAAGCATCCATACGTGGTATCGATCTTGTTTTGGAAGAGGGAATGAATGTGAGGATAGTACTCCTTCCGGAGGGAGAGGATCCCGATTCCTGGTCGAAGAAAATAAGCAATGAGGAGTTTAAGAAGTTCCTTAAGGAGAATGAAACAGATTTTATCAGGTTTAAAACTCAGCTGCTTCTTGAGGAAGCCAGTAATGACCCGGTGAAAAAAGCAAACCTGATACGTGATGTGGTAAATTCGATAGCTGTTATACCTGAAGCTATAACAAGAACCGTGTATATAAAAGAGTGCAGCATTGTTCTGGAGGTATCCGAACCTGTACTTTATAACGAAGTAAACAAATTACAGCGGCAAAAAAGCTTCCGGGACAGGAATAAATATCCCGGACCGGAAGATCTTCCTGTACCACCTCCTGCAAATGTAAAGCCGGTACAAAGCCTGACTGTTGCACAGTATTCAGAAAGGGAAATAATAAGACTGCTTCTTAAGTTTGGCAGTGCCGAATTTGAAAAGACGGTCAACAGGGAAGATGGCAAAGAGGAGTTGTTAACAGTTGCCGATTACGTTGTAAGAGAAATAACATCTGACGACCTGAATTTTAATGACAGTGTATGCGCCAAGATTTTTGAAGATTTCCGTTTTCACTCTGAACAGGGTATGGTAACAGGTGATAAGCAATTTGTAAAACATGAAGATCCGGAGATCTCAAGTCTTTCAGCCGACCTGCTGGCAGACTCCCATGAGCTCAGCAGGATATGGAAGGAAAAACAGACCTATGTCGAGACGGAAGACATGAAGCTAAAGGAAATTGTCAGTGACGCTGTACTTAAATTTAAAAGTGATAAGATCAATATAAAAAGAAAAGAGATCATGGCCCTTCTTGAGGAGGCTGTGAGCGCGAACAATACAGAACAGATACTGATATTACAAAAGAAATACGCCACACTGAGCACCGTATTAGGATTGATCTCCAGGCAACTGGGCAACAGGATATTATTGTGATGGCGTTATGTACTATGGAAATTATCCATACCCCTCCACCCTGTTTCATATTTATTATTAAATTTGTTTTAATAATTAAACTGATATGAAAAACCTCTTTTTATGTCTTCTGTTATTCCCACCTTTGTTATTCTATTCCTGTAAGCCACAACAAGCAGAAAATGAAACTTTTAAGCCTGTTTTTTCCACATATGAAACAGATACCACAAGTGCCCAGGCCCCACCACTAAAGAATGAGATCTTCTACGGCATTCTTACCCCGGTTGAGATTTGTGCTATATTTAACAGGCTCGGTGTCCCATATAACGATGCCGCTCTTAATCCCGTTTCGAACAGGGATCTGTACCTGAGCAGCTCAAAAGCATCTGTCAACACAGGAATATATGGAGTTGACTTCGGGTACCTTAAAATTTTCGGGACAGGTCAGGAGATGATCGACTATATGCTGACCATTCGCGAAATGAGCAATAAGCTCGGGATCCCTGATCATTTCCTTACCGATCCGATTAAACGTATACAATCCGATATGTCTGAGCCTGACACCATAATGAAACTCATGAATATTGCCTTCTTCAATATGGAAGATCACCTGAGGGCCGGAGGGAGAGAGAGTACTGCCGGACTGATGGTAATGGGAGGTTGGGTTGAAGCGCTTTATATTGCTACCCAAGTGGTTTATGACCCGGCTAATCCCGATCCCCAGGTAGTACAAAAAATTGCCGAACAGAAATATACCCTCACATCGCTGTTAAGCTTTTTAAAAAACTATTACGACGACCCCGTTGTAGTCTATTATACTAAAAAGCTTAAGTTCCTGAAAAACTACTTCGACAGTTACGACATATATTTTAAAAAAGGCGACCTGGAAATTGATACGGCAAAACAGGTACTCAGGGCATCAGGCAGTGATCTTACCATAACAGTCGCAACACTTAATAAAATACGCGACTATGTCAGCCAGTTAAGAACGGAGATGGTTACTCCCTGAGATGTATAATGATGTGTTACAGGGTGATGTCTAAGAAGAGAAAGGGAAATAGAAACGCAGCGTAAATTCCGGACAGCGGAAAGAGGAGAAGGTGAGAACGGGAGAGGCTGAGAATAGGAGTAAAGAACAATTCTGATTTATGAAAAGTCATGCAGAACTTTTTCCGGTAGTTGATGAAGAGGGAAATATCCTGGGAGAAGCTCTGCGTTCTGTATGCCACGACGGGAAAAGCAAACTCCTGCATCCCGTCGTACACCTTCATGTTTTTAACAACGCCGGAAGTCTGTTTTTGCAGAAAAGAGCAATGACGAAAGATATCCAGCCCGGGAAATGGGATACTTCAGTCGGTGGTCATGTCAGTCCTGGTGAAAACATACACGATGCACTTATCAGAGAGTCCATTGAGGAACTTGGGCTGAAAGATATTTCCCCGGTATTTCTGAGAAAATATGTATGGGAGTCTCCAAGGGAAAGGGAACTCGTGAATTCATTCTCGGTAAAAACTGACCAGAAACCGGTTATAAATCAGGATGAAATAGATGATGGAAGATTCTGGTCATCAGATGAGATTAAAGTAAGTATGGGGAAAAATATCTTTACCCCTAATTTTGAATATGAATTTGAGATGCTGTTTATCATATAATGCTCTGCAATAAATAATTCATTTCCGGGTATATTTATTGTTTTGATTATCGTAAAACCAATAGCCTTATATGAAATCTGAAAAAATATCAACAATTTCCAGCCACATAATCACTCTCATGATATGCCCCGGGACGACAGCCAGCGGATTACTTACTAAAGCGGTTAATGACGATGGCGTTACCAGGATGCCACCGGCAGGAACCTTTTTTGCATATAGGATCAGACAATTTGAGATCTGGGTAAACAGTGGTTTTTTAAATAATTAGAGTATCAATAATGAGTCATACATTAATTCCCCTTGCTGCAATAATGATAGTCTACCTGGTCAGCACATCCTGTTATTACGATAATGAAGAGGCGCTCTATCCTTCACTCATCACTTCATGCGACATTGCCAATGTCACTTTTAACGGAATGATTGTCCCCATTCTCAGCAATAATTGCTATTCCTGCCATTCAAATACCACGGCTGCTGCACAGGGAAATAATATCCGTCTTGAAGATTATTCAGATGTGGTGAACAGGGCAACTGCTGTCGCAGGAGCAATAAAGCACTCAGGATACTATAGCCCTATGCCAAAAAACGGCGGCATGTTAAAGCCATGTTCCATTTCCCAGTTCGATATATGGATCAGAAACGGGATGCTAAATAATTAAACCTTTACACCAACAATATGGGACCATTACCTGCTGTTATTCTTTTCCTGCTCATCCCCCTGGCTTCATTTGCCCAGGACGACCTGATGAATCTTCTTAACGAAGATCCGGCCAAAGAAATTAATTTCACAACAGCCACCTTTAAATCAACACGGATAATGAATGGACATTCAATCGAACGAATGCCTCCCGGTGAGCTGGATTTCAGAATTTCTCACCGCTTCGGGAGAGTTAATTCCGGGGCATATGAATTTTTCGGTCTCGACCAGGCAAATATTCATTTCAGCCTTGAATATGGGATATTGAACTGGCTGATGGTGGGCGCAGGCAGAGGAACATATGAAAAGACTTATGATGCCTTCGCCAAGTTTACAATTTTGAGACAGTCCTCCGGTGCAAGAGTCATGCCTGTATCTGTTTCGGCCATGTCATCTATAGCAATTAACTCTCTGAAATGGTCCGATCCTTCATTAAACAACTATTTCTCTTCACGGCTATCATATGTTGGCCAGGTGTTTATAGCAAGGAAGGTCAGCCAGGCATTCTCAGTACAGGTTACCCCATCATTTGTCCACCGCAATCTGGTTGCCACTGAGCTGGATCCGAATGACCTGTGGGCATTGGGAGCAGGAGGCAGAATGAAGCTTACAAAAAGAATAAGCCTTAATGCTGAATATTATTACCTGGCAAATTCAAAAGATTACTTTAGCAGTACTGTTTATAATCCCTTATCTGTTGGAGTCGATATTGAGACCGGAGGACATGTATTTCAGCTGATATTCACCAATTCGCTGGCTATGATCGAAAAAGGATTTATTGGTGAAACAACAGGAAGCTGGGGAAAGGGAGATATTCACTTTGGATTCAATATTTCAAGGGTGTTCACCCTAAAGAAAAATCAGCAATAAATCACAGGAGGAAATATCTGCTTTAAGTACTTACACAGAGAGGCACAGAGCAATAGAGTCCTGAATTCATATATTCCTTTACATACCCGGGGAGTCTTTGTAAACTAAAAATTAAACAAAAAATAATATTCGTTGTTTTAGTATTATGGAGATACTACTCCGATGAGGAGACTTTTAAATATCTGTTATATGAAACGAATGATCATTCTTCTGCTTTTAACAAATGTTGTCCTTACAGTCAATGCACAGAAGTACATGACAAAAAACGGTTATATCGGATTCTATTCCCATACGTCTATGGAAGATATAAAAGCTGATAATAACCAGGTAGCCAGTGTGCTGGATATATCAACCGGTGAGATGGTATTCCAGGTGCTTATTAAATCATTCCATTTCGACAGGGCTCTTATGGAAGAACATTTCAATGAGAATTACATGGAATCTGAAAAATTCCCTAAATCAACATTTAAAGGAAAGATCACAGATCCCTCATCTGTCAGTTTCACAAAAAACGGTACATATAACGTCACTGTGGAAGGAGAGCTTACAATACGTGATGTAACAAACAAGGTCACTGCCAAAGGTACTCTGGAGGTAACTTCCGGTGGAATAAATGCCAGCTCAAAATTCAACATCGACCCGGAAGAATATAAGATAAATATACC
>CAYQBZ010000237.1:0-5746 GCA_964415855.1 uncultured Rikenellaceae bacterium | reverse complement strand
ATGACAATAAGCAATGGGAGTACATAACCAAGAAACAACGCGGTAAAACCCATCGAACGTTGCATAAGTATTGTAACAACGTCGCCCGGCCTGACACCGTAGTATCCGTTTATGTCAATTATCTTTTCTTCACTACCGGATATTTTACATGATGATTCTGCCTGGCATCCTGCACAGGCAGATGAGGGTGAAATAATGATCTTAACGGAATTTCCCGTTACATTTTTCACAATACCGGTATGGCTGATGGAATCGTTCCGGATTGAGTCTTTCATTTCTGAGCGTGCAAATTCAATCTGCAAAATTAGTGGTGGCAGAACATTTAATCCTGCTATTTGTCAGGTTTTCCGGAAAGGCAATTATTTAAACCAATTCTAAAGAATATTTTCAGCTTATATTGCTCCAGGATTGCTTCTGGCTGAAGAGCCGTTTTAATTCCTTTCTCAGGATACCATTCTTCTCGTTTAGCAACCCGGGATCGTTGTTCATAATATCTTCTGCAATATTTCTTACATATTCGATCAGCTGACCATCTTTCCCGAGGTTGGCTATCCTGAGGTCAAAGGGAATTCCGCTTTGCTGTGTCCCTTCTATATCGCCCGGCCCTCTCAGCTGAAGGTCTGTTTCTGCTATCTCAAAGCCGTCATTTGTCCTGATCATTACCTCGATCCTTTTTGCAGCTTCTTTTGAAAGCTTATCCGAGCTCATAAGGATGCAATATGACTGTTCAGCGCCTCTGCCCACCCTTCCCCTTAACTGGTGCAGCTGCGACAGTCCGAATCGCTCAGCGCTCTCAATTATCATTACGGTTGCATTTGGGATATCCACACCTACTTCGATCACTGTTGTGGCAATCAGGATGTGGGCATGCCCTTCCTTGAACAGTTTCATAGAGATCTCTTTATCCGATGGTGTCATCTTCCCATGGACGATACTGATACAATAATCCGGAGCGGGAAATACTCTCGAAATAGTGTCCCATCCATCTTCAAGGTCCTTGTAATCCATTTTTTCAGATTCCTTTATCAGCGGATAGACAATATAAATCTGCCGGTGGTCAGCAATCTGATCCCTTATGAATCTGTATACCTTATTTCTTTCCGAATCAGTAAAATGCATCGTTTTAACAGGTATCCTGCCTGGCGGTAACTCGTCTATCACTGATACATCAAGATCTCCGTAAAGGGTCATTGCAAGGGTCCTTGGAATGGGAGTGGCTGTCATCACCAGGATATGAGGTGGATTAAGGTTCTTTTGCCACAGACGTGCCCTTTGTTCAACGCCAAACCTGTGCTGCTCATCAATTATCACAAGGCCCAGGTTACTGAATTGCACATTTTCCTCCAGTAAAGCGTGCGTTCCGATAAGAATATTTAATGAGCTGTCGAGCAGAGACTCCTCAATTGATCTGCGGGAACTTTTTTTCGAGGAACCTGTAAGCAGGAATATCTTTATTTCTATCCCTTCGAGGAATTTACATACAGACTGATAGTGTTGGTTGGCAAGAATCTCTGTGGGGGCCATAAGGCAGGCCTGGTAACCGTTATCTGCGGCTATCAGCATGCTCATTAATGCAACAAGCGTTTTCCCGCTCCCGACATCGCCCTGGAGCAGCCGGTTCATCTGTTTCCCTGATCCCAGATCTTTCCGGATCTCCTTCATTACTCTTTTCTGAGCTTCCGTTAGCTCGAAAGGCAGGTTGTTGAAATAGAAGTTGTTAAAATTGTCACCCACACTGGAAAAAACAAATCCCTTGTATTTTAGTGTCCGGTTAGTCTTATATCTTATAAGATTAAGCTGTATGTAGAATAATTCTTCGAATTTAAGCCTGTACCTGGCCCTTTCCAGTTCATCGGTATCAGCAGGAAAATGGATCTTGAAGAGTGAATCGTGAAGATCCATAAGCTTATACTTCGAAATGAGATATTCCGGCATGGTCTCAGGTATCCTGAAGCTTATCTGTTTTAAGAGATTCCCGACAAGCTTGCTTATCGTTTTTGAGGTTAAAAACTGACTCTTTAGTTTCTCAGTGGTGCTGTACTGTGCCTGCAGCGAAGATGTAAGCCTCTCTTCAAATTTATTGACCGCTTCAATTTCAGGATGTATTATATTGATAATGCTGTTAAACAGTGACGGTTTACCAAAAACTATGTATTCGATACCCGGGCTGTAAGTACCTGTTATCCATTTCACGCCTTTGAACCAGACAAGTTTAACAGTGCCTGTACTGTCCCGGAATTCAGCTATGAGACGTTTGCCCGGGCCGCGGCCCTCGCTTGAGTAACCTGTCAGTGTTCCTCTTATCTGTACATAGGGAAGATCGGGATCCAGCTCATTTATCTTGTAGAATCTGGTCCTGTCGATATACCTGTACGGGAAATAATACAACAGATCACGAAAGGTATTAATATTCACTTCCTTATTTAACAGGTCTGCCCTTTTTGGTCCGACACCTGGCAGGTATGTGATACTTGTATCGAGAAACTCCTGTGTTATCATGCAGGATTGAGCATAAGGGTGGTAAATATATTTCTGAAATTATTATCCGAATTTAACTAATTTTGACTTTCTGTCCTAATAATAAAATCATTGCCGGAGTGTTGCTATTCAGAATTACCAGGTATTTGAAATACATACTGTTGTCGAGGCACAGGAAAGGTTACGGGATCCATAGTCCGTTTGTTTTTGATCTTGTCTCGCGGGTTTTCCGGAATAAAATTGATGATGATATTGTCTTTAGAGTTGAACAGGTAAGAAAGAGACTGGTATCTGATCAAAGCTCAATTATGGTAAATGATCTGGGATCAGGGGCAGCATCAAAAAAAACAAACATCAGGAAAGTGTCAGAAATAGCAAGAAATTCGTCTGTCTCCTTAAAATATGGTGTTTTGCTTTCCAATATGGCAGCTGAATTCGGAGGAGAGCTAATAGTTGAATTCGGGACAGCTTTCGGTATCAGCACAATGTACATGGCTGCATCACGTCCTGATACCAGGGTAAATACGATTGAAGGGTGTACAGAAACATCTGAGATCGCCTTACTGAATTTCAGTGGAGCCGGCTTCTCGAACATTTCATTGTTTAACAGACCTTTCGATGATGCATTACAGGATGTTATTGCCCCCGGCAATAGTCCGGGAATGGTATTTATTGATGGTAATCACAGGAAAGAACCTGTTCTGAAGTACTTCAGTAAATTAGCTGAAATCTCAGACAGCAATACTGTAATAATCATTGATGATATCAATTACTCAAAAGAGATGAGTGAAGCATGGGATGAAATAAGGAGATTTGAAAAGGTTTCTGTGACTGTTGATATTTGCAGGATGGGAATTGTATTTTTCAGGAAAGGAATAAACCGCAATAATTACATTGTCAGATATTAACAAAAATTAAGAGTTTATTATTTATTATTCAAGTTATTTAATCTAATTTCGAAAATTCAAATTTTATGTATTATGAACAAAGTTATTGAGATCCAGAATATTGTAAAAAATTACGTTATCGGGACAGTGATAGTGAGAGCCTTAAGGTCCGTTTCAGTAGATATTCATAAGAATGAGTATGTTGCTATCATGGGACCGTCAGGATCGGGGAAATCAACGCTGATGAACCTTGTAGGCTGCCTTGACACTCCTACAAGTGGAAGCTATATTCTTAACGGGACCGATGTTAGCAAGATGGAAGATGATTATCTTGCAGAGATTAGAAATAAAGAGATTGGTTTTATATTCCAGACATTTAACCTTTTACCCCGTTACACAGCACTTGAAAATGTTACTCTTCCCTTAATATATGCCGGCCTCCCAAAAGTTGACAGGGAGAAAGTTGCAGTTGATACACTTGCACAGGTTGGTCTGGCAGACCGTATGACCCATAAGCCAAATGAATTGTCAGGAGGACAGCGTCAGCGTGTTGCCATTGCAAGAGCACTTGTAAACAAGCCATCCATAATACTTGCCGATGAGCCGACTGGTAACCTTGACAGTAAGACATCTATAGATATTATGAATCTTCTTGATGATATCCACAAGAAAGGAAATACAGTAATTGTTGTTACACACGAAGAAGACATTGCCAAACATGCAGCCCGTATTATAAGGCTCTTCGACGGGGAAATTTCTCAGGACTACCGTAACGAGTCATATGTAAAGGCATAAAGAATAGCCGGGATTTTTCTGCTGCCGGCATGTATACAGTGGCAGATTATCAGTATTTATCTTATTATATTGTAACAGGCTCTCCTCTTGTTCTGCTTATGAAGATCTATACTCTTACAGGTGACGATGGAACGACCTCATTATCCGGAGGAAGAAGAGTTCCAAAGCATTCAATACAGGTGGAAGCTTATGGCTCTGTGGATGAGCTAATTGCCTGGATAGGTCTCCTCAGGGACCATCCTGATAACGTGAAGAGGTACAAATTGCTGATCTACATCCAGGACCAGCTCATGAGATGTGCTGCATCTCTGGCATACGACAACAGGAACAGGGATACGAAACAGCTGCTTCCTGATCCGGATTGTACCGAAGTCCTGGAAAAAGCCATTGATATGATGGATGAAGGTTTATCACCTATTAAAAATTTCATTCTCCCCGGAGGTAATATACTCGTATCATATTGTCATATAGCAAGATGTGTCTGCCGCAGAGCAGAAAGAGCTGTTTTCAGGATGAATGAGAAGACAGAATCCCCTGCAATAGTAAAAATATTCCTGAACCGTCTTTCCGATTATTTATTTGTACTATCAAGATATATAAGTTTAGAGCTTGATATTGAGGAAGTTAAGTGGGATGTTTGATATGTAATATTTCTTAGAAAAGTGTTGTTTTTTAAGTAAATTATTATATATATTTGCAAACTTTGTTTAAAGCTTAACTTAATCAGTAAGATATGTACTGGACGCTTGAATTGGCATCGAAACTTGAAGATGCTCCATGGCCTGCAACTAAGGATGAGCTGATTGATTTCGCCATAAGGTCAGGTGCCCCGATGGAAGTGATTGAAAATCTTCAGGAAATAGAAGATGAAGGTGATATTTATGAAAGCATTGAAGATATCTGGCCCGACTATCCAAGTAAAGACGATTTCTTCTTTAACGAAGATGAATATTAAGAAAGAGGCATTGCAAAGCCTCTTTTTAATTTATTTTAACGACTGATCTATATCTGAGAATATATCATCTTTATTCTTAGGTCTTAACCTGTCCTGCCATGTAAAGCCGGTCAGCCTGTACATTATGGGATTATTTAGTTCCGGCGGATCAATAAATCCGTCGGGAGTACCAAAATCTGTTACTTCCGTTATCTTTCCATTCTCGACAAGAGCCTCAATATTAGCACATTTAGAGTTACTTACACCTGTAACATCTTCACCATCAAGAATAAAATATATCGATTCTCCGTTGCCCTTTATATCAATTTTATACAATTCATTGTCTCTGAAATAACCGGTTAATGACCTGCCTTTTATCTGGTTAAAACGTGCTGTATCTATCTGGCTTGACACAAAAGCAGAGTTATACAGTTCGAGCCTGTCTGCCTTGCGGTTCTTAGTGAATACAGCCATGGAGTCGGAGGTAAGCTGGTTCTCTTCCGACCATAACACAGGTGTTTTGTAGAACCTGATAACGGAATCGCGGAAGGAGTAGGAGAGAGAGTCACATTTTGCCTGGAGGTCATTGCTGAATATACGGCATCCGTAGTAGGCTTTCATCAGCCTGTAACCTGCCAGCGATGTATCGGCA
>CAYQBZ010000236.1:0-5760 GCA_964415855.1 uncultured Rikenellaceae bacterium | reverse complement strand
ACCATTACGAGGATCACTATTGCCACCACCGCGATTATGCCTGTAATAATAATTGTCTTTTTCATCTGATACTTTAATAATTAATAGATCAAAAAAATCAGCCACAAAAGTATTAAAAAGGATTCTCCTAATTTTAGTTGTTAACAATATTTAACATCAATACTTTTCTGTCTTTCTGTTTTAAAGACATCAAACCAGGCTGTTTTATTCCGGAGGCTCTGAAAAATAAAATAAAATTAGAGATTTTTAACAATCCCGAGAACAGTATCTGCCATTGCTTCAGCTTCTTTGCCTGTCTTCCCTTCTGCATATATCCGCATTATCGGCTCGGTATTCGACTTCCTTATCTGGATCCATCCGTCATTGTGTCCTATCCACAAGCCGTCCCGTTCATCGAAAGGATAATCCTTATAATATTTTTTTACAGCATTTAATATTTCATCAAATCCTGTTTCAGGATCAAGAATAAGCTTCTTCTTTGCAATTACGTAATCAGGATAAAGCTTCCGTAAAGCCGAACATTTCATCCTGCTTGCTGCCAGATGTGACAGAAACAAAGCGATCCCTGCCAGTGCATCGCGCCCGTAATGCAGTTCGGGGTAAATCACTCCTCCATTCCCTTCTCCTCCTATTATGGCATCCCTCTTCTTCATCTCTTCAACAACATTTACCTCCCCAACAGCTGAAGAGTAATGCTGGCAACCATACCCGGATGTAACATCCCTTAATGCTCTTGTCGATGAGAGGTTGGAAACCGTACTACCCGGAGTTGATCTGAGGACATAATCGGCAACAGCAACAAGGGTGTATTCCTCACCAAACATGGTACCATCCTCACATATTACCGCCAGACGATCAACATCGGGATCGACTGCAAATCCAATATCAGCATTTTCCTTTTTCACCATATCCGAGATACCTTTCAGATTCCCCGGCAGAGGTTCAGGATTATGAACAAATTTTCCGTCCGGAAAGGTGTTGATCTCTATAATCCTGGTAACACCCAGGGCCTTAAGCAACAGGGGCAATATCAGGCCTCCCACCGAATTAATGCAGTCTATGGCAACTGTAAACCCTGCTGAGCTGATAGCGCCTGAGTCTACCAGGGGAAGCTCAAGTATGCTGCCGATGTGCTTCTCTCCCCATGTATCATCAAAGGAGAGTGAGCCTGTAAAATCATCAGAAACAAAATTGAAATCTTCAAGAGATGCCAGGTCCAAAACATCTGTGCCACTCTTCGATGAGAGGAATTCACCATTTTCATCAAGCAATTTCAATGCGTTCCACTCTGCAGGATTATGACTTGCCGTAATAATTATTCCACCGTCAGCCCTGGTACCTGTCACTGCCATTTCCACCGTGGGTGTTGAAGCCATTCCCACATCAGTTACATTTATGCCGAGACTACGCAAAGTAGTTATTACCAGATTATTAACTGCGCTGCCCGAACGTCTTGCATCACGTCCGATAACAACACTTAAGTGATCTTTCTCATGTCTCCTTTTCAGCCATGTTCCATAGGCTGCAGAGAATTTCACTATATCAACCGGAGAGAGGCTCTCACCTGGTTTGCCTCCAATTGTACCCCTGATACCTGATATAGATTTTATTAATGCCATAAAGTAAGGATTTTCAGATACACAAAGGTGCAAAAAAAACATCAAATCAGAATATCATCAAATAATTGTACCTTTGCACCCTGATAATTACCTGATATGGAGAACCGAAAACCTGGCAGAAAATCCGGGGCAAAAAATGGAAGGACTGTTACACTCGTCAGGCTTAACAGGTTCATTGCAAACAGCGGTATATGTTCGCGCAGAGATGCCGATGATCATATTAAAAACGGGTTTGTTACAGTGAATGGAAAAGTTGTTACGGATATGGGGGTAAAAGTAACCTACGATGACGACGTCAGGTTTAAGAACAGGAGGCTCTCTGCAGAAAAAAAGATTTATATATTAATGAACAAGCCTAAAGGCTATGTCACCACCCTTGAGGATCCTCACGCCGACCATACGGTAATTGAATTGCTGGGAGAGAAATGTCCCGGGAGAGTTTATCCGGTGGGAAGGCTCGACAAAGCAACAACAGGAGTGCTTCTTTTAACAAACGATGGCGATCTTGCAGGGAAACTTACACATCCCAGGTACAAGAGAAGGAAAGTATATCATGTCTTCCTCGACAGGCAGGTTACCCGCGATGACTTGTTCAAACTTGCTGAGGGAATCGAACTTGACAGTGAAAAAATTGTCGCTGATGCTGTCTCCTATGCAGATCCTGCTGATAAAAGTCAGATAGGCATAGAACTGCATTCAGGACAGAACCGTGTTATTAGGAGAATGTTTGAATCGCTTGGATACAGGGTAAAAAAACTCGACCGGGTTTATTTTGCAGGACTTACCAAGAAGAATGTGCAGAGGGGGAAGTGGAGGTTTCTGAATGAAAAAGAGGTGAGCATGCTTAAAAGGGGCATCTATTAGTTAAATGACATGTGTCACAGATCAGGATTTGTTAATATACTTGGAAATCCCAATGTAGGGAAATCAACAATTATGAATGCTCTTGTGGGTGAAAAACTATCTATCATCACTCCCAAAGCTCAGACTACCCGCCACAGGATAATGGGAATAGTTAATGGAGAGGATTTTCAGATAGTCTACTCCGATACCCCCGGGTTACTTAATCCCACATATAAGCTACAGGAGACAATGATGACATTTGTAAATGTCGCACTCTCAGATGCCGATCTGATCCTTTATGTCACCGAGGTCAGGGAAAATAAATCTGCTGCAAGTGAATTCGTCGAAAAATTAAGACACTCATCCGTTCCCCTGCTGATAGCTATAAATAAGATCGACCTGACTACACAGGATGAACTGGAGGATATTGTTGAGTCATGGCAATCTGTTTTCCCGCAGTCTCCTGTAATACCGCTTTCCGCACTCAGGAACTTCAACCTTGATACACTTCTAAACGCTGTTCTCAGCAGACTGCCTGAAGGGCCTCCGTTTTTCCCAAAGGACCAGCTTACTGATAAATACGAAAGATTCTTTGCCTCTGAGATCATCCGCGAAAAAATACTCACTAACTACAGGAAGGAGGTTCCCTATTCTGTTGAGATCGAGATTGAAAGTTTTTCGGAAGAGAAGAACATTATCAGGATAAGAGCGCTTATACATGTTGCCAGGGATAGTCAGAAAGGAATTATCATTGGTCATAAGGGGACCATGCTGAAAAGGGTTGGAACCGAAGCAAGGCATGACCTCGAAGAATTTTTCAGGAAAAAGATCTTCCTTGAATTATATGTTAAGGTAACAAAGGATTGGAGAGATAAGCCGACAATACTTAAAAGATTTGGATACCGTTAGATGAACTTAAACTCAGATGAGCAGGATAGTAGCAATAGTGGGCCGCCCGAATGTTGGAAAATCGACTCTTTTCAACAGGCTGATTGAATCAAGGGAAGCCATCGTTGACAAGGAAAGCGGAGTTACGCGCGATCGCAACTACGGTGTATCAACATGGAACGGGATTCGTTTTTCAGTGATAGATACCGGTGGATATGTTCAGAATTCCGATGATGTCTTCGAGGAAGAGATAAACAAACAGGTCCTGCTTGCCATTGAGGAAGCTGATCTTATTCTGTTTATGGTTGATGTTATAACGGGAGTCCACGATCTGGATACAGCTGTTGCTGACATGCTGAGACGGGCTGACAAGAAAGTTATTCTCACTGTGAATAAAGTTGACAACAATGAGAGGTTGTTAAATGCGACGGAATTTTACAGCCTGGGGCTCGGGGAATATTTCCCTGTAAGTTCCGTGAACGGTAGCGGAACAGGAGAGCTCCTCGATGCTGTAGTCAGACATTTACCGGAAGAGGAGCCTCAGAGTATCCCCGATCTGCCCAGGATAGCTATTGTAGGAAGACCTAACGTAGGAAAATCCTCTTTGATTAATTCCCTTCTCGGCGAAGAGAGGAACATTGTGACTCCTGTCGCCGGAACAACACGTGATGCTATATATACCAGGTTCAATAAATTCAGTCACGATTTCCTGCTGGTTGATACAGCCGGCCTCCGAAAGAAATCAAAAGTAAGTGAAGACGTTGAGTTTTATTCAGTTATGCGAGCTGTCAGGACAATTGAGAATTCTGATATATGCCTTATTCTTCTGGATGCCACAAGGGGCATTGAAGCCCAGGACCTTAATATTATATCCCTCATACATAAGAATAATAAAGGGATGATCGTACTGGTCAATAAATGGGACCTGGTAGAAAAGGAAAACAATACCGCTTTGATCTTTGAAAAGGATATCAGGGAAAAAACAGCTCCTTTCACTGATTACCCAATACTGTTTATCTCAGCTGTAAACAAGCAGAGAATTCACAGGATACTGGATCTGATTGAACAGGTTAACAGCAACAGGATCAAGAAGATAAGCACATCTGAATTAAATGATATAATGCTGCAGGTGATAAAGAACAATCCTCCTCCGTCCTTAAAGGGAAAATATGTTAAAATAAAATATGTAACACAATTGCCCGTTCATACACCATCATTTGCTTTCTTTTGTAACCTCCCTCAATATGTCAGGGAGCCATACAGGAGATACCTTGAGAACAGGTTAAGGGAAAAATTTGAGTTCACAGGTGTGCCGGTAAGGATATTTTTCAGAAAAAAATGATAAAATTTGGTGCAATTTTTGTGCACAGAATATTATTACATTACATGCAATGAAGATTACCAAACCTCTGGTCATAATAATTATAACCGTCCTGGTCATGGGTTCGTGCCGTAAAATACAGCATCTCCCTCCCGTTCCATATATTGAATTTACCAGTTTCACAATTTTTGATACTGTAGATATACTTGGCAACGCCAATAAAGCAGGGAAACTGAAGTTCTACTTTGAAGACGGGGATGGCGATTTGGGACTTAACCAGCCTTCATCAAACCAGACTGACACAACGAACCTTTTCCTGAAGCTTTTCAGAAAGGTTGATGGAAATATGGTTGAGATCACCGATAAATATGATCCGTTGCTTCCATATTCTTCATACAGGATACCTTACCTGGACCGGCAGGGACAGAATAAGATCCTGAAAGGAACAATTTCTGTTACTTTCCTGTACCAGAGTTACTCAGCAGGGGATACTATAATGTATGATTTCTATATTAAAGACAGGGCACAGAATGAAAGCAACACAGCATCCACAACTGAGATAGTTGTTTCATCGAACGATATCTATACCAGATAATATGCTCATACCCTGACAGCTATCAGCAATATATCATCTACCTGGTCATGCTCTCCTTTCCAGTCAAAATAGAATTTCGACACAGCTTCTTTCTGCTCATTCATTGGAAGCTTCACTATTTGTTCAATAAGCTTTTTTAACCTGGCAATCTTCATTTTTTTCCCGTCCTCACCTCCGAACTGATCGGGCAGACCGTCGGAAAACAGGTATATTGTATCACCTTCGTTCAGGTAGTACTCCTGGTCATCAAAATACTTGTCCATAACCGATTCTCCTCCAACCGATAACCTGTTTCCCTTGATATAATACGAGTCACCATCTATTACAATTATAACAGGGCGCATCGCTGAGGCAAAACGGATATGCCGTGTTTTGGCATTGAATTCACATATCACCATATCCATTCCGTCATTTGATACTCCCAGCTCTATATTCTGGTTAAGCGTTGAAAATATCTGCTGGTCGAGCATTTTCAGGATAACAGACGGCTGTGA
>CAYQBZ010000235.1:0-5797 GCA_964415855.1 uncultured Rikenellaceae bacterium | reverse complement strand
ATCGATAGAAATTTCCGCAGAAACGGCCTCGGGAAGAAGCTCATTGAAGCTTATAAGATACCCGTAATCGATTTCCCCGGATATGAAGCGGATGATGTTATAGGCACACTGGCAAAGAAAGCCACTCAAAAGGGTTTTGTTACCTATATGATGACCCCGGATAAGGATTTTGCACAGCTGGTATCGGAAAATGTATACATGTTTAAGCCTTCAAGAAGCGGAAACGAATCTATCCGGTGGGGAGTCGATGACATAAAAAGAGAATTTTCTGTGGAAAGGCCGGAGCAGGTTATAGATGTTCTTGCCCTTATGGGCGATAGTGCCGATAATATACCCGGAGCTCCCGGCGTGGGACCAAAAACTGCTAAGAAACTCATATCGGAATTTGGAAGTATCGAGGAACTATTCAGGAATACAGATAAGCTCAAGGGAAAACTGAAAGAGATTATCGAAAACAACCAGGAACAGATAGAACTTTCTAAAAAGCTGGCGACTATCATCCGGGATGTGCCGGTTGCTTTGGATGAAAAGGCAATGGAGTCAAAAACTCCTGACCCGGATAAGTTAAAAATACTGTTTGATGAGCTTGAATTCAGGACTGTAGCTGCCAGGATACTTGCAGAAATAGATAAGAAGCAGATTCCGGGAGAGACAAATGAAGTATATGCACCCCCGGCGGATACCCTCCAGGGCTCGCTGTTCGGAGATGAAACAATATCAACAGTATCTGACAAAATAACTATTGAGAAAACGGATCATCATTATGAGTTGGTTAGTGTTAGTTCTGAACTAAAAGAACTGATCCGCAGGATGCAGGATCTGAAGGAGTTTTGTTTCGATACCGAAACAACCGGCATAAATCCTCTTAATGCAGAACTGGTGGCCCTGGCTTTTTCGTGGGAGAAGGGTTCCGGCTACCTTGTTCATTTCCCCGATTCGCCGGAAGAAACAAGGTCAGTTCTCGAGGATATCAGGCCTCTTTTTGAGAATCCTTCAATCCTCAAGATAGGTCAGAACATGAAATACGATATACAGGTTCTGGCCGGCTACGGAATAGAGGTAAAAGGTCCTTTGTTTGATACGATGATTGCACATTACCTCCTGGAACCTGACCTGAGACATAACATGAATTTCCTTTCGGAGACCTACTTGTATTACAGTCCCGTACATATAGAATCCCTGATCGGCGAAAAGGGAGCGGCGCAGAAGAACATGCGTTCTGTTCCGGTGCAGGATATTAAAGAATATGCAGTGGAAGATGCTGATATCACTTTGCAGCTTAAGAATATTTTCGCACCCCGCATAAAGGAAGAGGGGCTGGAAGAACTTTCAAACAATATAGAAATGCCACTTATTCCTGTCCTTGCAGAGATCGAACGAAACGGGGTCAAGCTTGACACGGAAGATCTTAAGGAGATTACAGTTAACCTTCGCGAAGATATAATATCGCTTGAGAAAGAGATTTTTTCACTGGCAGGTACGGAATTCAACATCTCTTCACCAAAGCAGCTTGGTGATATTCTGTTTATCAGGCTTAAGCTGGATGATAATGCACGAAAGACAAAGACAAAGCAATTTGTGACCAGTGAGGAAATACTGCAGCGACTTACACATAAGCATCCGATAGTTGATAAGGTTCTGGAATACAGGGGTCTTAAAAAGCTGCTTTCAACATATGTGGAAACATTGCCTCTCCTAGTTGAGAAAAAGACAGGCAGGATACACACATCCTTTAACCAGGCTGTTGCCTCAACAGGACGTTTAAGTTCCAATAATCCCAATCTTCAGAATATCCCTGTCAAAGATGAAAGGGGAAGGGAGATAAGAAAGGCATTTGTGCCTGAAGAAGGACATATATTCCTCTCGGCCGACTACTCGCAGATAGAGCTGAGGCTCATGGCGCATCTGAGCAAGGATTCCAGTATGATTGACGATTTCCTTTCGGGAAATGATATTCATGCCGCCACAGCATCAAAGATCTTCGGTGTTGCGATCGGCGAGGTTACCAGGGAAATGCGCAGCAGGGCAAAAACAGCGAATTTTGGGATAATCTACGGGATATCATCCTTTGGCCTTTCCGAAAGACTGACAATAGGAAGAAAAGAGGCGAAGGACCTTATAGACGGATACTTCAACTCATACCCGGGAGTGAGGATCTATATGGATGAAAGTATCAGGAAAGCCAGGGATCTTGGATATGTTACAACTATGTTCGGTCGCAGGCGTTACCTGCGTGATATCCATTCCCGCAACCAGGTGGTAAGAGGAAATGCGGAGAGAAATGCTATTAATGCTCCTATCCAGGGCACTGCAGCTGACATAATTAAAATAGCCATGATAAGGATTCATGACAGGATGAGAAGCGGAAAATATTTGTCCAGGATGATCCTGCAGGTGCACGATGAGCTTATCTTTGAGGCCAGGGAGGAGGAACTGGAAAAACTGAAGGAGATGGTTTTGTACGAGATGTCGAATGCTGTCAGGCTCGATATCCCTCTCAAAGTTGACTGGGGTACCGGGAAGAACTGGCTGGAAGCACATTAAAATTAAAAACAGGTTCAATATGGAGGTTAAAGTATTGTTTTTCGGGGTATTGACAGAAGTGGCCGGGACCAATTACAAGCATTACAGGGAAGTGGGATCAACAGACGATCTGAAACTCAGGATAGAGGATGACTTCCCTGAAATCGTTCATTATACTTTTCGTATTTCACTTAATAACGAGATAATTAACGATGATCGTCCTTTGAAAAACGGTGATGAAGTGGCTCTTATGCCTCCCTTTGCCGGGGGATGATCCAGCGTGACATAAGTATAAAATTGAACATGACTTCAGATTATCTCACAGAGGGACCGATAGGAGCTGATGTGATTTCCCGGATTATTGAAAAAATGGGGACAATGACTGATGCAGGCGGACATTCTGTCTTCATCGGACAGGTACGGGCCGATGAGATAGACGGGAATAAGGTCAGGGCCATTGAATACACGGCGTACGATACAATGGTAAATGATGAAGCCGGGAAGATAAAACAGGAAGTATATTCTGAATTTGAGGATGTAAAACAGATTGAAATTATTCATTCAAGCGGTATTGTAAAAACAGGAGAGATATCGCTACTGGTAATCGTATCAGCCGGACACAGGCAACAGGCAATAGGGGCCTGCAGCAGGACCGTTGAACTTATAAAAGAAAGACTGCCTGTCTGGAAAAAAGAGATTTTTGAAGACGGCTCACATGAATGGAAACAAAATTTCCCTGTTTAAACAGATTCACCGGATATATTGATGGCCGGGTAAGTAATGTTGCCGGAGTTCTTATCCTTACCCCTGTAAACCAGGATGTCACCGGACTTTCCCTTTAGTATTGAAGCGTACTCTTCCTTGTTGTTCAGTATCTCCAGAGCTTTCAATACCTGCTCATCCTTTTTAATCGTCCATGCTATGGCTCCTCCTTCATAGAAATAACGGCTGATTATTTCGTCCTGAATGAGATCAGTGATTTCGCTCCTGAAAAATGTCAGATCCTGGTCGAGGTTATGGGAAACGTCTTCTTCCATTTCGGTAAACAGATCTTTATGCAGATCGTAATATTTTTCCCGTTTTGCATTGTCTATTAGTTCATGCAGCGATTCCTCCGTAGAGGTTGTGTAACTGAACTTCCTGTCAGTAAGATATTTTTTGAAATTGCTGTAATCCTTATCAGTAAATGTAAACTGGTCGGGTGACTTAATTCCGGGATTAGCCCAGTAGTATTTTGTGGCATAGTCAAAGATATAGTTCCTTATAAATAGTTCAGCTGCTATCTGGCTGAGCTGTTCCGGTAATATTTCAATATCGGGCGTTATTCCTCCGCCGTCCCTGACTATTCTTCCGTTTTTAGTCTTAAACTCCGATATCAGCGAATCAGGGATCTGTCCGACGCTACCATCCTCGTTGCGATGGGAAAAGTCAAGCGCCTGTATACATCTTCCGCTCGGGATGTAATATTTAGCCGTAGTGACTTTGAGCTGCGTATTATAGCTTAATGGACGAGTTATCTGAACCAGTCCTTTTCCATACGACCTCTGTCCCACAATAATACCCCTGTCGAGGTCCTGGATAGCCCCTGCGACTATCTCGGATGCAGATGCTGAGCCCCTGTTAATTATTACTGCAAGAGGTATTTTGTCATCCACAGCCTGTTTTGTTGTTTTGAATTCCTCATCGAACCGGCTGACCTTACCCCTTGTGGATACCACCTCGTTACCCGGACCTACAAACAGGTTTACAATGTCCACCGCTTCCGTAAGCAATCCCCCGGGATTTCCCCTTATATCCAGTATGATCTGCTGTGGATTATTGCTTTTTAATGCCTGCAAGGCCTCTTTAACATCATCACTGCAGTTCTGGGTGAAGCCAGTAAACCTTATATAGCCGGTATTTGAGTTGATCATGCCATAATAGGGAACGGAAGGAACGGCTATTCGTTCTCTCTTAAGCTGGAGATCCTGTTCCTTATTGTTCCTTTCGATGGTGAGGGTGATATTCGTTCCCGGGTCACCCTTAAGCCTGTCGCTCACCTTATCTGTTGTAAATCCTCTGATGGAAGTGCCATCTACTTTTTTAATTATATCACCGGGTTTTATTCCTGCAAGGTCGGCCGGGAATCCTTTATATACTTCGCTGATAATCACATAATCGCCATTTTTTCGCACCAGCGATCCTATTCCCCCGTATTTGCCGGTTGTCATGAAGCTTATCTGATCAACGTCCGATTCAGGATAGTATACTGTATAGGGATCAAGACTATTAAGCATATTATCTATACCCGACTTTATAACCTTATCAGGATCTATTTCATCTACATAAAAGGTGTTAAGTTCCCTGAAGAGAGTGAAAAAGATATCAAGGTTCTTTGCTATCCTGAAGTCCCTTGTATCCTGATTAATAAGAAATCCGGTGCTTATACCGGTCATGAGCAGCAGGGTTACAATGATGATTACCCTGCCTGTGCGTATCTTTTTCATAACTGAGAAGCCTTAAATTAAAACGTCGAAATTAAGAAGAAAAATCGGGACAGGTGTTGATATAGAAACAATTAAAATAACTTTAACATATATTTAATTCTCTTTAATAATATTCGGGAGCATTTTTAGCATCTCCTTCATCGATTTTTCAATTGTAACATAATCCGGAACATCATTCCCTTTCAGTATAACAATCAGGGCAATCCTGATGTTCATGGCTGAGAGCTGGCTGTAAAGGTCTTTTTTATTCTTCCTGTAGGCTTCCCTCATCCTCCTCTTTATAAGGTTTCTTGTGACGGCAAGACGGAATGCCTTTTTAGGGACGCTGAATGCAACCCGGGCAGGATATGGCTGTGAAGGCTCACTTTTTATCCACAATATTTTAAACATGGAAGTGTAATAAGTTCTGCCACTGTCAAATATGGACGATATGACCTTTTTGCTGCAAAGTCTTTCTCTTTTGTCGAATGTATCCTTTATGATATTCATCTCAACAAAACTTATCCTCAAATGATTACCGGTAACAGATTACAGGATTCCTTTACAGGTCTGTATAATGTGCCTACTTTGAATTTTTATTATACTCTTTTAGATACTCATCCAGAGCCATAGTCATTGAGGGAGCTGCGGGATTGGGGGCATTTATATCCAGTCTCAGCCCTTCGGTTTCTACTGCGCATGCAGTAGTGGGCCCGAATGCAGCAATCTTAATATCCCCCTGGACAAAACCAGGGAAATTTTCTTTTAACGATTTTATTCCTGAAGGACTGTAGAAGACAAGAATGTCG
>CAYQBZ010000234.1:0-5811 GCA_964415855.1 uncultured Rikenellaceae bacterium | reverse complement strand
CGTTTTCACTGAAAAGCAAAGTTGGTATTCCTTTAAAAATAATATCTCGGTTGCCAGCGCCTTTGTATGTACCATCCTTCAAGATAATACGTGTACCTGGGACACTCACACTGTCTATCGCTGCTTGAATAGTAGAAAACTGATCGGGAATCGTAAGAGTATCCGCTACATTGAGAATCACAGAAATGGATGTTTGAGATTCAGGTAAGTTAGCGTCAAAAAATACAACTTCTTCTTCATATATACCCACTGATAGTCCGGAAGTATCTACTTGTAGAATAACATCGTTTTGTCCATCAGTTATATAGCCATTGTCAGGGGAAGAAATTGAAATAGTGCCGTTCGTGAATCTTCCGTTAAGGTTGTTAAATTCATTAAGGATCTTTTCGTACCTGTTTTTAAGCGACAGAAAATGTTCCTCCGTTATTAACTTATCAGCTATCATTTTTTGTGCCCGTTCGTAATTTGTCTTTGCTTCTTCCAGGTCCGATCTTACCTGTATGAAAGCGAGTTCAGTATTTTCCCCGGTAAGCTGGTCGCCTGATATAGTGAAGAGCTGCTGCTCCTTGCCTATCTTAACTCCGGGAAATAGAAAATGGTCGATGAATCTGACAATACCCGATGAATTTGAAGTAATTATTTCGATATCTTTGGTATCTACCAGGATACGGCCCCCCGCTTTTACCACAGAATTGAAGGTTTGTTTTTTAAGCTTTATCACTGTATGATCAGCGACCTCAGCTTCTCCGGTATGGTGTGGTCCGTCATCAGGAGTTTCCGTTTCTGTAGCTTTAACACTTTTATTTGTCGTGCAACCTGGTAAAGCAGTAAGTAATACTGCCAGGAATGAAATTATCAGAGTTTTCATCGTCGACGATATTTGAATATGGAAATTAAATTATTGAAGATCAACTTGTTTATTATTCACGAAATTGTGAAGCAGTTTGATCTTCCTAACACTGAAAAATTGACAGGATATAGCTATACGGAAGGTGGTGCTCTGAGCGGAGCTGTTCCATAGTATGGTTGTGAAATATAATTACCCTCATTATAAGTGCTTGCCGACAATGCAAGGAAAACAGGATAATAATGCGGCCCCCTGTTATTGGAGATCATCAGGTTATCCTGGTTTAACTGGTTAAAGAGGAAATTTGAGAAACGGCAGACATTAACCTCATCAGGCCTGCTTTCAAATTTTGAAGCTATGTCACAACCGTTTTCATCAGGAGTAGCCTCATGAAAAAGCTGATAACAGCTGTTATTATTGTCCTGTGGATGATTGTGAGGGATTATGCTGTGAGTAAATATAACCAGCCAGGCAATAAATACAGCAGCAGCTTTTATTTTAACAGCTTTTCTCAAGACAATAAATAAATATTTCCAAAAGTAATATAATTTGATTAATCAGAATAGTTTTTGTTTTTTTCTGTTTAGACCTTTCAACAGTATAACCAGTCAGAAAGCATCAGCTTTCCTTCAGGAGTCATAATTGATTCGGGATGAAACTGCACTGCTTCAATATCAAATATCCTGTGACGTACTCCCATAATCATTCCATCATCAGACAGTGCTGTAATCATAAGTGAATCAGGCAAGTAGTCAGGATCAGCAGTCCACGAATGATACAGCCCCGCCTCAAACCGCTGGGGAATCGCATTCAAAATCCTGGAAGAGCATCCGGTTTTTTCGATCCACTTTTTTTTACCATGGACCACTTCATCGAGTCTGTGCAGACGACCTCCAAAAAAGAGTACGATTGCCTGGAACCCAAGGCAAATTCCAAGGAAGGATTTGATACCTGAATATTCAGTGAGTATCCTTTCCATAATATTTCCCGGTCTTGGAAGATCCGGACCCGGGGAAAAAATGATCTTGTCGTATTGTTCAATATCCTTGATATTTAGATCAACGGGCTGAATAATTTGTAAGTTTGTGCCTGGACGATTCCCAATAAGATGCGCAATATTATAGGAAAAGGAGTCATAATTATCAACCAGCAATATGTTTAAGGGAGACATGGACATTTCATTATTTGTCAGGTTGATGAACAGTTACGGTTTATCAGGAGAACCTTTTCTTTTTATTATAGATTTTGAAATGAAAAATCCTGAGATTTATAAAATTGATTCAGTGCCAGCTTCAATAAAATTCTCGACTCCGTTAATTTCAAATATCGTATCACGGCAAATATATAGCAAACCCCTGGTTTTAAGAAAATATCCTGTTTCTTTGGCAGCTTATTCGGAAGCGTTCCGGATTGTAATGAATAATATAAGAATTGGGAACACTTATCTTCTGAATTTAACATTTCCTACCCCTATCGATACTCAATTGACTCTGGAGGAGATATTCATGATGAGTAAAGCCAGGTACAGGTTATTATATGACAACAGGTTTGTTGTTTTCTCTCCCGAGACATTCATTAGGATTGAGGATGGGATGATTAAGTCATTCCCTATGAAGGGCACCATTGATGGATCACTTCCCGGTGCGGCAAAGATTATATTGAACGATGAAAAAGAAACAGCTGAACACAACACTATCGTCGATCTTATTCGGAATGACTTAAGTATTGTTGCCGCTAATGTTGAAGTTACGCGTTACCGGTATGTCGAAAAAATTGCGACAGTCGAAGGTGAATTATTACAGGTAAGCTCGGAAATCACAGGCGAGCTCAGCAGCAATCACAGGAAGCAACTGGGTAATATTATTACAGCAATGCTGCCTGCAGGATCAGTCACAGGCGCTCCAAAAAGGGAAACTATACGTATAATAGGAGAGTGTGAGAAATATAAAAGGGGTTGGTATACAGGAGTTTTTGGAGTTTTTGACGGTGAGCGACTTGACAGTTCAGTAATGATCAGGTTTATTGAAAATGAAGCAGGCAGAATGGTTTATAAAAGCGGGGGAGGGATTACCTGCATGAGCAATGTGATAAAAGAATATGAGGAATTAATTGCTAAAATATATGTCCCTGTTGGTTGAAACAGTTAAAGTTATGGATGGAGTGCCGCTAAATCTCCGTTTTCATAATGCCAGGGTGAATAGAAGCCGGTCTGACCTTTTCGGGCTCAGAACTGAAATAGATCTGGGAACCATTATTAATGTTCCGGAATTTGCGTCGACCGGAATCTATAAATGCCGGATCGAATATGATGCTGAAATAAGAATAACGGAATTTCTTCCTTATATAATTAAACCTGTAACGAGCCTTAGAATAGTTGAGGACAATAATATTGAGTACCTGTACAAATTCAAAGACAGGATCATTTTTGATGTCTTAACTAAACAGAGGGGTGAATGCGATGATATCATAATTCTCAGAAACGGTTATGTTACTGATTCGTCATATGCAAACCTGATCTTCCAGGATGACTCCGGTAACTGGGTAACGCCATCTTCCTTCCTTTTACCCGGAACAATGCGGGCAAGCCTTTTATACAGAGGTTTAATAATAGAATCAGTAATCACCCTGGAGGATATTCCCGGATACAACACAGTTAAGCTGATAAATGCAATGCTTGGAATGGATGATACCGCTGGCATTCCTGTCCGCAACATTTTGTGACCTGTACCATGTTTCCACAAAATGCCTTCCGTCTTCTACCAGTCTGAATCGTACCACGAGTTGACATTTGTTGCTATCATGCCTGCTTCTGTTGCGGCTTCAAGCCCCAGGACCCCGTCTTCGAAAACCTCTATTAGTTCTGGTCTGACATTCATCAGATCGGCGCACTTAAGAAATGTCTCAGGATGGGGTTTGAAATTTTCAACATCGTTGGCAGTGACAATAATATTAAAGTATTTCCTCAGTCCAGTAATTTCGAGTGTTCGTTCCACAGCTTCCCTGTGGCCTCCTGTGCCTACAGCCATTGGGAGAATTCCATGATACTTCTTAACTATTTCAACTACCGGTTCAATTGGTTTTACCGTGTGGTGTTCCTTATAGAACCCAAGAAGTTTTTCTTCAATGATCTGGTCGCATGTAACATTCCCTTTTAACCCGTTTTTCCTTATTATCTCACCTGCGATGATCCAGCCCGGACTCCCGGTATGTTCTCTTAAAAATTCAGTATCGATTTTTGCACCAAACTTATCGCAAGCCATTTTCCATCCCTTGAAGTGCAGAGGCATCGAATCCACAAGCGTTCCGTCAAGGTCAAAAATCAGCCCCTTAATTCCGGGTTTAATATCGTGTTGCATTAATTATCTTTGTGCCGCAAAGTTAGAAAGAAAACTGAGAACAGGATATCGGGCAAACAAATAAGCCGTACTTGTTAAAATACAATAAATATTCAGTACACCGGTATCGTTTTATTTCAGAGTAATCAAATTCAGTATATTTATCGGAATTTTCATAAGCATCTTATTATGATTTCCCTATGGCTGACAGTTTACATACAGATTTGATCCTGAGTGAGAATAATGCACTAAAAAAGGAGATCGAAGAGCCTGACATTAAATTAAATGAGCTTTCGAACGAGGTAATACTTAAGTTTCATAATGCTCTTTATTACTCGGCTGAGGCAATTTTTATGACCGATACTGACGAACTGATTACATATATAAATCCCGAATTTACAAATCTGTATGGTTATACTGCCGGTGAGGTGATAAATAAAAGAAGGTCATGTCTTCCCGGTCGAGCTATCATTTTCGGAATCGATGATGACTATGAGCGGTCCGTGAGTGGATGGCTGGATCTGATCCATCCTGATTTGAGGGCGGAAATGGACGACTATTTAACATTGCATGTTATAAAGGGCCGCAATAATTTTGACAGGGAATATCGTATTATAAGGAAGAATGATGGTCAGGAAAGGTGGGTGTATGGAAAAGGAGAACTTAGCTTTGATTCAAATAACAAGCTGCTATCCATGATAGGAACTATAATCGATATAACCCGGCAAAAGGTTACTGAACAGGAGAAAGGAAGCACATTTAGTTTTACATTACCTGTAACTAATGGAAGTAATAGCAAATCATGAATTTAATGGATAAAAAGAAAGAAGACCTTATTATTGAGCTTAAGGATTTAAAAGGAAAATATGAATCATTAAGAAGATCATATGCAGCGGATGTTTTGAATGCCAAAAGAGTAGACGGAATGCTCATGAAGAGCGAGGAAAAGTTCAGAAAAGCATTTATAACAAGTCCTGATTCAATTAATATTAACAGGCTCAGCGATGGAATTTATATCTCTATAAATGAAGGATTTACAAAGATCACAGGATATACTGAAGAAGATGTTGCAGGAAAGACATCGCTTGAATTGAAAATCTGGTCAGATCCTGGCGACAGAGATCGTCTGGTTAAAGGGCTTAAAAAAAACGGGAAGGTAGATAATCTCGAGGCTATATTTAATGGTAAAGATGGCAGGATAATTTATGGGATGATGTCAGCGACTATTATAGATCTTGATAATGTTCCTCATATTCTTAGTGTTACAAGAGACATTACAGATCGACATAACACAGAAGAAGCACTTAAGTCGAGTGAAGAAAAATTCAGAGCAATTGCTGAGAATCTCACTGATGTTATTTTTCTGACTGATAAGGAGGGAAAAATAAGATATATTTCTCCGGCACTCAGATCGTTCGGATATAACCCTGAAGACTGTCTTGGTGAATTCTTTGGAACATTTCTCTCAGAAGGTGAGTTAGAAAAGGCGATGAAGGTTTTTTCAAACGCTTTGAATAATGTTAATATACGGAAGAATGTCACTTTAGTTTTTAAGCGAAAAGATGGAAGCAGTTTTTTTGGTGAACTGTCTGGATCGCCTTATACATTTTGAAGAGGGAAGTTAGGTAG
>CAYQBZ010000233.1:5570-5837 GCA_964415855.1 uncultured Rikenellaceae bacterium | reverse complement strand
TGAATTGGTACTTGATAAGGATGCACATGTTACAGATCCGGAATTGACATATATCCCGTTATTATTGTTGTTCAGTGTTGGCGGGTCAATCGTTACAGCTCCAGTAATATTAAGATTATATGCACCTGTAAACTGGACAAGATTAGATTCGGCAGCACCTACGAAGTATAAGGCCCCGATATTATTACCAATATCAGCTGTTACAGTTACAGTAAAACCGCCGGTAATATAAACAGTACCTGAACCGGCTGCTGCTCAAGCACCGCG
>CAYQBZ010000233.1:0-5560 GCA_964415855.1 uncultured Rikenellaceae bacterium | reverse complement strand
CCGGCGAGACAGTCATTCCATCCGCCGCTATATACCTGCCAGGAATTATTGTCATTCCAGTTTCCCGCTGCCCTGGTCCTGTAGTCTCCATTGACCTGTCCCCAGGCGCAAAATGTAAAAGAAAAAAGAGCAAGGAATGTTATACCCCAATTCCTGGTGCTAATATTTCTGTTAAATAATGAACTGAATATGGTTCTTTTAATATGTATCAACTTGAAATCAGAAATCGCGAAGAATGAAAATGCAATTTTTAGAAATTTTAAAAATGGATTTTTGCGTTCCATATATATCAGGTATAGTTTTATCTTAAGTGTAATGCTCAGTATTTCAATGAATTAGAAGTCTACAGCTCATAATTTTCCCATTTTAAGCTGAAGACATCTCTACTCAATCACGATCTAAGGCGAATATAGATAATTTTTAAACACCTGTAATACTTTATTTTCCATGTATTATCAACATATTATTATGACTTTTAAGAAACATAATTGGTTGCTTCCCTATTTCGCCATTAAATAACTGATACCTAAAAGCAAATAAAAGGTTGCAGGTATAATTGATGTTTATTTCTGATTTTGACAAATACTCTGTTTTTTCTAACGAATGCATGTTATATTTTGATCAACCAATTATGACTTTGCCTGCCATCTCATAGCGGGAAAGACAAAAATTTATGTTACCACAAAATATTTGGTGATGTTTTGCAGATAGGAAAATCTGATCTATATTTGCACTCACTTTTCAGGGCGATTAGCTCAGCTGGTTCAGAGCATCTGCCTTACAAGCAGAGGGTCGGCGGTTCGAATCCGTCATCGCCCACAACCATAAAACCGGACTCTGCGCCAGCAGAGGACGGTTTTATGGTTGTTAGGGCCCCTAAGAGGACAGCCGAAGGCAATCCGTACTAAAATTCTGAGTCAGAACAAGACTGGATCCAGGTTGTAAGGATCCTTTAAACAGGACAAAGATTTATATATTAGAATTTCAAAACGGCATTAGTAAAACAAAAATCATAAGCTTTTATATCGCGATATTCCTTCACTTTATATAGTAATCAATTGCAAGTTTAGTCCATGTTTCCATTTCTTCATAATATTCTTCCAGAAGAGGTTTATCTATCCAATCTGCTGTCATCTTATCCGCTTCATTTATAACAACATCTTTATTTGATACATGAATATTATATAAAAGTCCAATATGAACACGGCCAACCGGTATTGTATCATCATTTATAAGGCCAATATATTCAATACGCTCTATTAAACAACCATTTAGCAGTTTAACCTCTTCAAATAATTCTCTTTTTAATTCACTGATCAGGTACTGTTCATCAGGTTCCTTTGAACTGCCAAGGATCATATGCCCGCCAACTCCCAAATGGAGTTTGTTATGTAGTCTTTTTTCTGTTTGCATAGTAGTTCTCCTGAACAGGTAAAATGATTGGCTTCGCCGAACTCCGCTTTGCTCCGCTTCTTTGCAAGAAATTATCGCATAGGGAATGATTTGTTTGAAAGAAGGATCCTCTTCCAATTCCTTCCTTTTTCGAAAGAGACCATTTTGAACAATCCTGGTTAATACATCACTATTATCGTGTATTACTCCTTTTTCCTTGTAGGTCAATAATTTCCAAAGGATGTCAGTTGGTATGGCAAATACTAATTCTTCCAAAGTTGTATTGGTTAAACACACATATTCCTTCTGATCGGAGGATGTGGGTTATAGTCTTCTACAACAAAATCTTCTATTGTCAGCTGATCAAAAGGCTTTTTAGTAATATGCAATTTAGGCAGGGGCCCGGGTTTTCTTGACATTTGCTCGAGAATAGCAGTCACATGATCATATTTTTCTTCATTCCCGTCACCGGGAGCATTTTTATTTATCCATTCTATAACTTCTAAATATTCTTCTCTATCAGAAACGTTTCTGATTCTTTTCTGCAATTCTTTGAAGTTACCTCTGTACCATTGAGTTCTCTTTCCAATACTTGTATAAAAATGTGCATCGCCAAAAGTGTGGATAAATGTTTTCGGAGTCATACCTGCTTCCTGTGCAATCACCTGGGTAAGCGCAGCGTAACTGGCTATATTGAAAGGGACGCCTAAAAACTGGTCACAACTTCTCTGGTAAAGCTGCAATTCCAGTTCACCTTCCTCATTGGCAGTTGCCTGATAAAGAACATGACAGGGAGGCAATGACATGTTTGGAGTATCTCCGGGATTCCATGAGTCAACAATATGCTTTTTTCCGGTTGGCTTCTTCCTCAGACCTTCAATCATTTTTCCCAGCTGATCGATTTCAACAAAGGTTTCTTTATCATGATCATAATATTCCCATCGTCTCCATTGTTTGCCATAAATTGGTCCGGCATCTCCCCATCTCCCTGCAAATTCAGCATTTTCTTTAATTCGCTGTCCATATTCTGCCATTGCTTTGTCCCAGTCAGGAGAGTATTTTACCAGGCCATCAGGAAATATTCCTTCTTTAATCATTCCGGGAAGATTGTCCTGAAAAGCATCCGGTCTCCAAATAGGGCTGTTGTTGTCTTCTAGATATTTTATATTCGTATCTCCTCTTAAGAACCATATTGTTTCGTGAAACATAGATCTTGTAAACATCTTTTTGGTGGTTAATAAGGGATATCCTTCTCTGAGATCGTATTCGTTCTGATATCCGAATAAAGAGATGATGCCCGAACCTTTGCTTCCTCCTTTAAAATTTGAACGGTCAGAAGTTAAAATTGCTTTTGAATGATCTAAATATTGTTGCGCCATTTTATATCCCGTAAAAAATTTGTACTACTTTTCAATAATAATTATTGATTCAATATATTCATAAAAAATCAAAAATAGATTTAAATTTTATTAATTATCAAGTTCTAAACTTTGAGTTATAGATAAAATATTAACAGCTATCCTTAAGTGATCCGTATGACCTTATATGTCAGAAGCGGTGGAAAAAGAAAAAAGCCAGGGTAAACCTGACTTTTGTTCTGCGATCGTAAAAAAAATTACAATCAAGAAGACTCAAAAACTCTAAAACCTAATCTAAATACTATAAATTAATTAGCTTTTTTATACCACATGAACCATGAAAGGTTATAATATCCCTCAGGTGCTGCCGAAGAATTATCTGTTGAAGGGGGAACAGCAATAAGAAGATCATTTCCTGCATTCCAGTTGGCAGGAGTCATAACTTTAGCAGTCTTATTTGATGTTACCTGAAGGGCTGTAACCATCCTTATCAGTTCATCGGTGTTCCTGCCCACATTCATGGGATAGAAATAGATAGCATCAACAATATTGTCAGGATCAATAATAAAGACACCACGCACTGCTTTGGTTGAATTTGTTGCAGGATGTATCATTCCATATTTCTTTGATATATCAAGATTCTCATCATCAACAATCGGGAACTTTATCTTTTCCGGTCCCCTGTCCTTATAACTGATTCCTTCAAGAGCTTTCTTCCATTGTTCGTGCATATCAAGAGGATCAGCCGATACAACAACGATCTTTACTCCTAGTTTATCAAATTCACTCTGCAGGTTTGCCAGTTCAAGAAGTTCTGAGCTACATACAGGTGTAAAATCCTGCGGATGACTGAACAGAATTTTCCATTTACGACCATAATCACCTGGGAAATTAATAACACCGTCTGTTGAACTGGCGGTAAATGACGGAGCAGTCTCCCCTATTAGAGGGATACGGAAATTCCTGTCTTCCATAACATCCTTGCTAGATGTCTTAGCAGAAGATTGGGACCATAATTGCGTTACTGACAAAGCAATAACAACGATTAAAAAGATCTTTTTCATAGTGCACTGTTTAATTTTTAATTAATTTATATTTTGAATAGTTAAACAATGGCTAATGATATTTTGTTCATTACACGCAATATTAAAAGATTAAACTCTTTGCATTTAGAATTTAATACCGGAGGAATGTTTTGAATAAAATTAGGAATGCTAACTCCTGAATGGAATTGTAAACCAGAATTCAGTCCCTTCGCCCTCACTGGAGATGACCCGGATAGAGCCACCCATTAATTCCACATATGCTTTACAGATTGACAGTCCCAGACCGGTCCCTCCAAATTTCCTTGCCACTGTTCCGTCAACCTGGTAAAACCTGTTAAACACTTTGTCTAAGTGATCCGGAGCAATACCAATTCCGGTATCCTTAACATAAAATTTAAGGAAGTTGTCTTTGGCGGTATATCCAAAATCTATCTGCCCTTGTCTTGTAAATTTTATCGAGTTGTTGATAAGATTTGAAAGTACCTGTATGAGCTTTGTCTTATCCGTTATAATATGAGACTCATTATCAGGTAAACCCAATGTAAGGTTCAGTGGCACATTATTCTCCCTCACTTTGTAACTGAATTGTTCGCACAGGTTCCTTAAAGATACATTAAGGTCCAGCTCACTTAAATTCAGCTTCACCTGTCCGCTTTCAACATTTGCAATATCCACAATGTCATTTATTATTGACAAAAGCTGATTACTGCTCTGACGGATTATATCTAAATACTGATGATGATCAGCTTCAGACAGGCCTGCCTCCCCAAGCAGGGATGAGAATCCTATTATAGCGTTCATAGGTGTCCGTATCTCATGAGAAACATTATGCAGGAAAGCAGTCTTTAATCTGTCACTCTCTTCAGCTTTTTCCTTGGCGGCAATCAGCTCTGACTCCGCTCTCTTCCTGGCTGTTATGTCTTCAATCATAACCAGGAATAACTGAACTTCGCCTTTATCGTTACGGATTAAACTCACAGTTGTTGAGGCCCAGATAATTGAACCATCCTTTTTTATATATCTCTTTTCAGTATTATAAATGGGAATTTCCCCGGCCACAAGCCGCAAAAGTGCCAGTTCATCTCCCTGAACATGATCAGGGTGGGTGAAATTCCGGAAAGTCATGGAATGAAGCTCCTCTTCGCTGTAACCTATCATGTTACAGAAGGATAAATTTGCCCTTATTATTCCAAAATCCTTAGCGGTCATTATTATGCAAAACGGACTTTCCTCAAATATCTTTCGGAATTTCTCTTCACTTGCCTTCAGTGTTTCCTCAACACTTTTACGTTCTGTAATATCCCTTCCAATTATCTGGTAGTACTCAGATCCTTCTATGGTTACCATCCTGCAGCTGAGCTCCACGGGAAAGACAGTATTATCCTTCCTCATATGAAAGGTCTCAAACATTGCCGAATCATTTTCATTTAT
This sequence comes from uncultured Rikenellaceae bacterium, assembly GCA_964415855.1. Lineage (GTDB taxonomy): Bacteria > Bacteroidota > Bacteroidia > Bacteroidales > VadinHA17 > LD21. Next base: position 333 of record CAYQBZ010000233.1, on the reverse strand, counting down.
CAGGCTTATCTGGTCCGACAAACCTGATAATGACTCCGGAGCAATGATTTTTTCAAACCTCATTCCCAGAAATTCATCCCTGGCATACATATAGGTATCTAATGCCCGGTCGTTTGCCTCAATAAAAATTAAATCACTGTTTATCAGTAATATGATATCATTTGCAAATTTCAGGATGTAGTCGAAATGTTTTATCAGCGCCAGGTGGTTGAGCTCTGCCTCATACTTCTCCCTGTAAAATCTAACCCTTTGATTCCATGCAATAACACCCAGAAACAGTCCAATTGAAAGTACAAACAGAACCATGATTACAATCACCATCTTCATCTGCTC
>CAYQBZ010000232.1:0-5841 GCA_964415855.1 uncultured Rikenellaceae bacterium | reverse complement strand
GAATTCCCGGGCATATCGTAGTCTTACCGGGAACCGTTCCCTGCCCTCCACCGTGGAGCTTAACTGCATTCCCCCGACAGCACTGCTTAATACAGACTGAAGATTTTGTACTGTCAGCCCGTAGCGAGCAATGGCTTTTCTGTCTATTTCCATCTCAAGGTATGGTTTGCCGACCACTCTGTCTGCGAAAACAGACATTGGCTCGACACCCTCTACCTTCTTCAGGTTACTTTCAAGTTCATACCCCACTTTTTCGATTGTTTCAAGGTCGGGACCAAAGATCTTAATTCCCATTGGAGCCCTCATACCAGTCTGAAGCATCACAAGACGGGTCTGTATTGGCTGTAATTTTGGAGCCGAGGTTAACCCGGGAATAGTTGCCTGTTTAATAATCTCGTTCCAGATATCGTCAGGAGAGTTAATATTTTCTCTCCACTGACGGAAATATTCCCCTCTTTTATCAACAATAAGATCCGCCTGATCGATTTGCCTGAATCCGTCAGTCTCCGGATTATAAGTATCTCCGTTTTTCAGGACAAAGGCGCCGTCCCTGCCAACTTTAAAACGCATCCGGTGTCCTGCTTCGTTTAATATATATTCAGGTTTATAATTGATCACATTTTCGTACATGGAGGTGGGAGCCGGATCCAGAGCTGAGTTTACACGTCCCCATTTTCCTACAACACTTTCGACCTCGGGAATTGAATTCAGCCTTTTATCCAGAAGTTCTATAACTTCAAGGTTCTCTTCTATACCTGAATGGGGCATTGTAGTGGGCATCAGCAGGAATGAACCTTCGTCAAGGGCCGGCATGAATTCTTTCCCGACCCCAGGGAAACGGTTATCTGCTGCTTTCCAGGCACTGGTATTTTTTACAGCTTCCGGCAAAAATCCGAACATCTTACCGAAACCCAGCCAGGTCATTATTCCAAACAGGACCACTGTAACCGGAACAGACAGAAATTGCCATTTATGTGACAGGCACCATCTCAGGATATATTGGTAGTACCTGACAATTGTCATTAAGATGCCAAGTATAAGGCCGACAATGGCAACCAGAAAGAGGAAATTGGCATGGAAGGAATTCTGTGCTCCCAGTGGCATCCAGACCCTGGTCAGAAAATAGAGAACTACTGAAAGTGTCAGTATAATATTAATATAGTTTACATATTTCCTTTTTTCAGCCGGCCAGCGATCTTCAAGTATATTGTTAACACCTGACAATACCAGGACGAGGGGCGAAGGGTTGCCGCTTAAGACTGTCAGAATTATGCCGGTACATGCAAATACTGAATTGAAAACAAATTTAATTTTCCTCTTGTCAAACCTGATTGAAAATATCAGATTTGCCAGGGTGGGTATGAAAACGATTCCGATAAATAGTGCCGATATCATGGCAAAAGTTTTGGTGAAAGCCAGTGGCCGGAACAGTTTCCCCTCAGCTGCCTGCATCGCAAAAACAGGCAGGAAGCTCACTATGGTTGTAGCCAGAGCAGTAATTACTGCACTGGCTACCTCTACCGTACCATCATATATCACTGCCAGTAGTTTTTTCCCATGTACTCCTTCATTCTCCTTCATGTCGAGATGCCTTATTATATTCTCGGTAAATACGATCCCAACGTCGACCATAACTCCAATAGCAATGGCAATACCGGATAATGCGACTATATTGGCATCAACACCGAACCTTCGCATTGCGATGAATGTCATTAATACTCCTATCGGAAGCAGGCTTGAGATCAGGATGGAGGCACGTAAATTCATAACCAGCATAATTACCACGAGAATGCTGATCAGTATTTCCAGCGATAAAGCCTCTTCCAGTGTCCCCAGAGTCTCTTTTATCAATCCTGTACGATCATAAAATGGAACTATTGTAACTTTTGAAACTGTGCCGTCATTCAGAGTTCTTGAGGGTAATCCCGGAGATATCTCAGTAATTTTAGCTTTGACATTATCGATAGCTTCAAGAGGATTTGCACCATACCTTGCCACGACAACACCTCCTACCGCTTCAGCACCTCCTTTATCGAGGCCTCCCCGTCGGGTAGCCGGACCAAAATTCACCCTGGCCACATCTTTAATCCTTACAGGTACATTATTATGAACTGCCACCACACTCTGTTCCAGGTCGGCCAGACTTTTTATATACCCCAGAACCCTTACCAGGTATTCAGCCCGGTTATATTCAATTGTACGTGCCCCGATATCGAGATTACTGTTTTTGACAGCCGTCATTATCTCCATTACATTAACACCATATGCTTTCATTGCATTCGGATCTATATCGACCTGGTATTCTTTTACGAAGCCACCGATTGATGCAACTTCCGAGACTCCTTTTGCAGATGTGAGTGAATAGCGAACATAGAAATCCTGTATCGTCCTGAGTTCCTGCGGATCCCATCCACCGACCGGTTTTCCCGTTTCCTGATCACATCCCTCCAGTGTATACCAGTACACCTGGCCCAGTGCAGTTGCATCCGGGCCAAGTGACGGTGTCACTCCTTCAGGCAATGTGCCGGCAGGAAGAGAGTTGAGCTTCTCCAGTATCCGTGTGCGACTCCAGTAAAATTCAACATTCTCCTCGAAGATGATATAGATGCTGGATACGCCGAAAATAGAATTGCTTCTGATGGTCTTCACACCCGGAATTCCCAGGAGAGAGGTAGTCAGAGGATAGGAGATCTGATCTTCAATGTCCTGAGGCGATCTGCCCGGCCATTCCGTGTACACAATCTGCTGGTTTTCACCAATATCGGGGATGGCATCGACCGGTACCGGATCGGACGGAAGAATGCCGGTATCCCAACCAAAGGGAGAGTTGATTATTCCCCAACCTATAATCAAGATCAGTATGAGATAAGTTACCAGCTTATTCTTTAAAAAGAAACGAATTATCCTGCTCAGCATGATATTATTGTTATATATCCCTTACATATATGTTCAGTTCATCTTCATACCATCCGTTTTTTTCCTGGATAAGTCTTTATCAGTGGATGCTGTAGATTTTTTAACCAGCGTCATACCACATTCCGGACATTTGCCTGGAGTATCGCTATGTACTTCGGGATGCATGGGGCAGGTGTAATAAACCGTTATGTTTTCAGGTGCTCTTTCATATTTGCAGCATTCCGGAAGAGCATCGTACACTTCCTTACTGGCCCTGAAATTCTGATTGTCATGTCCTGCTGCAGCCAGTTTTTTACCCAGATCTTCCATACTTGTTTTGGCTGGATTAAAAACTACTGTCAGCATTTTGGATTCAAGATTCCAGTCTGCACTTGTTGCACCCTCTTCCCTAACTGCTGTCTCAATACGGGTTTTACACATTTCGCAATTTCCCCTGACGCTGAATGTTTCAGTACGTGAAGTTGGCATATTCATGTTCATCTGTGCGGATACAGATAAACCTGAGAAACCTGCAGCAATAGCTATAATAAACAGTTTAATTGTTTTCATGATAATATGTATTAATAAGTTTTTACTATTAGATTAATTCTGTTACCAAACAGGAATATTTCTTAAAAAGGAATTGATATTAAACAGGACTTAATGTCAAAGACACATTACAACAAGGCTATAAGCCAGGTTGCTATCCATGGTAAGAGAAAGAAATCAGATACGGAAAACACATATTTCAGGAAGGTCCACGCTGGTGGACATAAGCTCGTCCGGTGGCCCGGCGCTTGTATACGGTACTTTTTTATCAGTGGGTGAATTAACCGGTAATCCTGCAGGCGCAGTGAAAACCTGGACTAATTGCCGGAAAGAATCCGGAACACATGAAAATGATGGTGTGTATTTTGCGAAAATTCCATAGTAATGAACCACATCATCACAGCAATAAGAACTGAAATAAGTTCCGGCTAGACCGGAGCTTGTTTTATGTCCTTCCATACCACATGAAGCTGTTTCACCGGACAGAGATATCTTTGAAGCTGCCAGGCTTCCCTGACAATAATGTTCAGCCACAACAAAGTGCGACATCGCTGCAATCATGAGAAGTGAAACTAATATGGCGAGACTCTTTTTCATTAATTATAAAACAAAGATCATCTGAATTTGTTGTCAAAGTTATTCTTTAAAAAACAGTTCCTGCCCCGAAGTGTAATTTTAATATATATTTAACATTGACCAACATGCAATTAATATATCCTTACAAGGCCTTCATGACCTCAGTATCGTTCATGTAATCATTCCTGCAGCCATGGTCTCATTGGTACCTTCATCAATGAATATCATGCTCCCGGTGATATTATTTTTCCTGTAGGTATCGAAAAATACCGGTTTTGATGTTTTTATTGTGATCTTTGCTATATCATTCATCTTAATCTCAAGGTTATCCCTGTCATGTTCAAGAGTATTGATATTCATCCTGTAGTCTACCGACTTTACAATGCATCCTGCTTCATTACTGTTCATTCTGAGGAGGTATCTTCCTCCAACTTTCAAAGGGCGTTCATTGAACCAGCAGATCATAAGGGAAATATCCTGACTTATAACAGGCAGGTCATTATTGGATACCAGCATGTCTCCCCGGCTGATATCAATCTCGTCTTCAAGGGAAATTGCCACTGAATCGCCGGCAATTGCCTCAGAGTAGACCTTCCCAAATGAATCAATGCTTTTCACTTTCGATTTGCGAAGAGACGGCAGGACAGTTATTTCATCGCCTGGCTTAAAAATTCCACCGGCAACCCTGCCGGCATAACCCCTGTAATCGTGAAACTCGGTAGTATGAGGACGTATTATTGTCTGAACAGGGAACCTTGGGGTGGATGAGTTCTTATCCTTTTTAATTTCTATTGTCTCAATTAGTCTAAGGAAAGTAATCCCGCTATACCATCTCATGTTTTCAGAAGGCTCAACAACGTTATCGCCATATTTCGCACTGATTGGTATATAGTGTGAATCTTCGATATGAAGTTTGTTCACAAGCCTCTCAACTTCTTCCTTTATGTCATTGAAGACAGTCTCTGAATAATTGATCATATCCATCTTATTGATGCAGAAAATAATATGACGGATATCCAGGAGTGAGGCAATATATGTATGCCTGACTGTCTGTTCAAGTACTCCTTTTCGTGCATCAATAAGTATAACTGCAAGGTCCACAGTACTGGCTCCGGTAACCATGTTCCGCGTGTACTGTATGTGACCGGGTGTATCGGCTATTATGAATTTCCTTGCCGGAGTTGCAAAATACCTGTAAGCCACATCAATGGTAATACCCTGCTCACGTTCTGCACGCAACCCGTCAGTAAGAAGCGAAAGGTCTAGTCCATCTCTGCCCATCCGTTTGCCAGACTGGACAATATGTTCCATCTGGTCCTCAAATATTGATTTACTGTCAAAGAGCAGGCGTCCAATGAGTGTACTTTTCCCATCGTCAACGCTTCCTGCCGTGGTAAATCTTAACAGGCTCTTATTCTTTCTTTTACTGATTATTGTCATCCTGATTCTTATCCGTATCTTTATATCTCACTTAATAAAAGAGAGTCTTCTTACCTAGAAATATCCTTCTTTTTTCCTGTCTTCCATAGCAGCTTCAGATCGCTTGTCGTCATAGCGTCCACCTCTTTCAGTAACTCTTGCAGCAGCTATTTCAGCTATTATTTCTTCAAGTGACCGGGCTTTGGAAAGAGTAACTCCCGTACATGTTATGTCACCGATTGTCCTGCAGCGTACATCCGTCTCATAAACCTCTTCTTCAGGCTTTAACTGCATGAATGGGGCCCAGGCAAGATAGGTTCCGTTGCGGCTGAATATCTTACGTCTGTGTGTGAAATAGAGATCGGGGAGCTTAATGTTCTCGAACAGGATGTACTGCCATAC
>CAYQBZ010000231.1:0-5895 GCA_964415855.1 uncultured Rikenellaceae bacterium | reverse complement strand
TATGTCCCGGGGCACGCTGTTCCTGGAATTCAGTGAATACTCCAGCATTATAAGCGTTCATCCATTCAGGAGTCATAAGACTCATTATCCTGTCGCGGTTGCTTTTTCCCTGCCAGAACGGTATTATTTCATCTTTATAAACCTTTTTTACCTCTTCATCAACCCTGAAAAATACCTTTTCCCTTGAATCCAGTATTTCAAGATCCTTCAGGGAGTGAAGGCTTATCTCGGGGTAGGTAGGCGTTTCCTTTGGAGCGGGCCCCCTCTCTCCCACTATCAGTTCACCTTTGTTTATGCATATATGCTTCTTCCTCAGAATATATTCAAATGCAAGGGCCCTCCTAACGGGTGATGAAATTTCACGGGCCTCATCACTCCTGTAAAACTCCGTTATAAGTAAAGCTCTTTCAGAACTGATCTTTTCAACCGCATTCAGACTCTGTTCCCGCAATTGTCTGACTCTTTCCGTTAATATCATTTTCTTCATATTATTTATTAATGTCTAAAATCTCATCCTCCAATTTTAACTTTGATCCCGGTATCACCGAAAAAATTTCTAAGTTCGTTCATCCTCTCAACAGAAGGACCATCAGTTGTGCCCAGACTGTAGGGAAGGTTGAATTTCTTATATTTTGATGATCCGGTCTTATGATATGGCAACAGGTTTATCTTCTTCAGGCACTCTGTTTTAGTCGATTCAAGGTAATCCCTGAGTCTGGCAATATCATCCTTGCCGTCATTTAAGCCGGGAACAACCGGGATCCTGACCATAATAGTACTGCCACTTTCCAGAAGCATCTTGTAATTATCCAGTATTAACCTGTTTGAAACACCTGTTATGTCTTTATGTATCTTTTCATCCAGGTGTTTTAAATCATAAAGAAACAGATCTGTATATGGAATGACCGCCCGGAAATTCTCAGCCGGTGCATATCCGGATGTATCGATGGCAGTATGAAAACCAAAGTATTTACAGGCTTTGAGTGCTTCAAGAAGAAAATCAGGCTGAAGCATCGGTTCCCCTCCGGAGAATGTTACACCGCCACCGGACTTATCCATAAAAACCCTGTCTTTCTCAAGAATTTCTAATATATCATCAACCGTATAATACTTACCGACTTCTTCGGTAATACTGAACTCTCTTTCTCCTACCCTGTTAGTCTGAATGACCGTTTCAATTTTTGGAGATATACCTTCAGGATTATGACACCAAATGCATCTTAAGGGACACCCTTTCAAAAAGAGGGTGACCCTGATGCCCGGGCCATCATGAACAGAATATCTTCTTATATTGAAAATCAATCCTTTCATATAAAAGGGATTTACCTGACCGTGAGATTTTGAAATGAAAAAAGTCTTTCCGGGTATCCGGAACGGAAGCTATCAGAAAACATAAAACATCAGGCAGCTATAAAGCCGTCTGCCCAAACGCTGCATCATGAAACTGTATTTCAGCTTAGAGATCATTTGCATATGAATGACGGATGCAAGTTATATATATTTTTTGAATGACAGAGCAACTCTTAATGTAATGTATTTCATCCAGTGTATAGTTATACGGTCAATAGACTTATTTTCATGCATATACAGTACTTTAACAAATGATTAACATAACATTAACACGGATTGCTGCAACATTTTGCTTTTCCGGACGTCTATATATTGAAAGAAAGACAAAAAGGGTTATAGACTGACCTGAGTAAGTTTTTCGGGCAGCTATGAAAAGATGGATAAAATAATGGACAAATAAACAAGACATAATTCTCTACATTCGCCGTTCGGCGTAATCTACGATCAGGTTTAGGTAAATCAAGGAAAGACATCTCCCGGTGTCTTTCCTTTCTTTTTATAAGATACCTTCAGAAGTGCCGGCAAAGTGAGTTGGAAGTCCGGCAAAGCATCAATTTCCGCATTATTCAATTTTTGCAATTCCCGGTACTGTTATCGGACTGAAAAGGAGCAGTTGTCATTAAAAAGATTTAACTTTACATCTTACTATTCTGATCTGCAATATATGATATTAAGGTTACTGTTCTTTATTATAACGATGACAGCATTCAGTCCGGACCTGATTGCCGGAAGCTCATCTCCTGAAGCTGTTAAGGGTATCATGGACCTTCGGGGTATAAGTAATCCGGAACATTTCATTGTAAACCTAAACGGACAATGGGAATTTTTCTGGGGAAGGATGCTCCGTCCCTATGATTTTGAAGCCAAGGATCTGAAGCCTGATTATTATGGCAAGGTACCTTCATACTGGACGGATTATCCGAAAGATTCGGTTAGCACAAAGAAATTCGGATATGCAACATACAGGCTAACAATCTTGTTACCTGAAGGATACAACTATCCTCTGGGAATTGACTTGCCTGTATTTGATTCATCATATGATTTTTTTATATATTTTAAGTATACAGGCGGAATCGGGATCCCGGGCAGGACTTCAGAAGAGACCGAACCGGGTTATGGAAGAAACTTTTACAGGATCGTCCCGGCAGATACAATGATACTGATAATAAATGTATCCAACTTCGATCACCGCAGGGGTGGCTTCTGGCTCCCGGTTAAGTTCGGCACATTTTCAGATACCCAGAAACAACTTGCAAACAGCTGGGCGGGAGAATGGGCAGTGATTAGTATACTCGCCGGATTCTCGGTTTTCTTCCTATTCTTTTTCTTTATCTCTTCAATCGAGAGGAGCATAGGTTTTTTCAGTCTTGCAACAATAGGTCTGGCCTCAAGACCATTCTTCACTTCTCATTTCCTGATATACAGCCTGGTAGATATAAGCTGGGACTGGACCATCAGATTTGAGTATACAGGACTGTTTATGATCCTGATAGGTACCGGATGGTTCATCTTATATCTCTACCCGTCAGAATTATACAGGAAAATTAACTGGATCTTTACAATAATTTTTTCCATTGCATTCCTGGCAACATTAATCCTGCCGGTAAAGATCTTCAGTTATTCAATACTGTTATTTTACCCCTCAATATTATTCCTCCTGGGATACATTTTATTCAGAAGCCTCGCTGGTGCATTAAAGAAAAAGACAATAGAAATTGTCTATTTCTTCACATTCTGCCTGTTGCTTTTCGGTGGAGTGCATGACATAATGGTGTCACTGGGAAAAGCTGAAAGCTCTGTTGGTTACATCCTTTCCTACATAATTGTTGTATTCGTTTTTGCACAGACCATACTGATGCTATATAAGTGGGTCAAAGCATATCATGAGAAGGAGAAGCTGAAGAATGAGCTTGAATTTATGAACAGGAACCTGGAGGTCCTTGTCCGTGACAGGACAAGTGAATTGCAGGCAAGGAATGAAGAGATACAGATGCAGAACAGCAGGATAGCCATGCAAAACAAACAGTTATCAGATACAATACAGCTTAAGAACAGGATATTTTCAGTTATTGCACACGACTTAAGAAGCCCGGTGGTAAATATCCTCTATATGCTGAACCTGCTGAAGGAGGAAGAATTTAAGGAGAAATATGACACCTTTGCCAATTCCAGCATAAAGTATGCCCAGAGTGTCATCAGTCTGCTTGAGAATATGCTTGTGTGGGGAAGAGGACAGGAAGATAAGATCAACTTCGCTCCGGAAAAACGTGACCTTGCTGATATAATACTTACTAATCTGAGCATATTCAAAGAGACTGCCGACAAAAAGGAGATATCTGTAAATTTTACACAGGTTGGCAATTCAGAGGCTTTCATAGACAAAGATCTTCTTGACATCATTATAAGAAACCTTCTTTCGAACGCAGTAAAATATGCACCTCGTGGCGGCAGGATTAGCATCCTTCTCAAGGACAAAAAGATTAACGGTGAAGGTATAATGCTTAAAATATGTGATAATGGAACAGGAATACCCGAAAAGAAGCAAAAACAAATTTTCACAGCAGCTGAGGTTAAGAGCACGCCAGGGACAGAAGATGAGAAAGGTACCGGGTTAGGATTGAAACTTTGTTATGAGCTGGTGAAGATACATAAGGGCTCTATTGAAATTGAAAGCAAGGTTAATGAAGGTACCTGTGTCATCATTAAACTGCCGGCTGACCAGGAGATGTAAAACAATGCTCAGTCACTGGTAAGATCACCTAATCCCTCTTTGTCGATTATCTGTATACTCTTGCCACTGGCTATTATTAATCCCAGTTCCTCAAGTTCTCCCAATGCCCTTGCAACGGAAGGCCTGGCAACACCGAAAAAATCAGCCAGGTCATTTTGAGTCCTGTCGAGCACCAGACTGGTCCCTTCCTTGCCCGCTTTCTGAAGAATATACTGGGCCAGCTTGCTCTTAATTGTTTTAAAATTCAGGAATTTGATCTTCTCTGAAAGAAACTGTGAACGGTTCGATATCATATCCAGAAAATTGGCCAGTATTGTATCATTACTCATTAAGAGTCCCAGAAAATCAGTTTTGCCTATAAACAATATTTCCGAGTCTGACAGTGTAATTACATTTACAGGAAACACGTTCTTTTTACCGAACATAAATGCCGAAGCCAGAGCTCCCGGCGCAGGTATATCTTCAATCTTGATCGTTCTCCCGCTATAGTCTACCATTTCGCCCTTCACTACTCCTTCTGTTATAATCATTAGTGAATTCACCTGTTCCCCGCTCTGCGCAATTAGCGTACCCGCTCTGAACTTCTTTATCCTGTGAGGGATTGCAGATAATATTATCTCAGTGTCAGCGGCAGTTATGCCCCTGAAAAGCGGTGACAGTGATATTAGTGAATAATCCATTTTTTTGAATAAAAGTAGTGAATTGTAACATTTGTTACAATTTATTCCGTTCATAAAATACATTTTTGTTTCAGGAACCAATACTAAAATTATATATGAAAAGAGATATTTTAAAGATCGACGAAGAGTTATGCAACGGGTGTGGCCTATGTGTCCCGAATTGCCATGAAGGTGCTTTGCAGGTAATTGACGCTAAGGTCAGACTGGTAAGTGAGCTTATGTGCGACGGATTGGGTGCCTGCATCGGGCATTGTCCGGAAGGGGCAATAACAATAGAGAACAGGGAAGCAGAGCCATACAATGAAACAAGAGTAATGGAACAGATGAAGGATAAGGGCAAGAACACAGTTATCGCGCACCTGACACACCTGAAAGAGCATGGAGAAAAAGGCTATCTGCAGGAAGGTGTAAGCTATCTTAAAACCCACAGGGCTGAACTAAATTTTAATGTTGATGAAGTCATGAGTACCGTACATAATCATGGTGAAGCAAGACAAATACCACTTGCTGTTAATACTCACTCGCATCAGCATGGACATAATGGGGGTGACTGTCCCGGAGCAAAAACGATGGTTATTGAAAAACCTGATAATAATAATTCTGAAAATGCAGCAACCAGCCAGCCTTCAGAGCTGAGACAGTGGCCCGTTCAGATGCATCTTCTGAATCCTGAGGCTTCCTATTTCAGAAATGCTGATCTTTTACTTGCTGCAGATTGCGTTGCTTATTCAATGGGAGGCTTTCACAGCAAGCACCTGAAAGGAAGATCGCTGGCAATAGCGTGTCCTAAACTCGACCATGGAACCGATTCATATATTGAGAAACTTACCATTATTATAGACAGTGCAAAGGTTAACACCATAACCGTAATGATGATGGAAGTTCCATGTTGCGGCGGATTATTGCAGATGGTCATGGCAGCACTATCACAGGCTTCCAGGAAAGTCCCGGTAAAAAGGATGATTGTCGGAATCAAAGGTGAAGTCCTGCAGGAGGAATGGGTTTAGAAAAGACGGTAAAACGGTATGTCAGGGCTATGGTACGATGGTACGGCGTTACGACGGTGCCATGGTGTGATGGTTCAATGAATCTGATATACAGTAAAATATAAATATTCTGTCTAAATCTGAATTT